>DATMGZ010000020.1:0-46649 GCA_035555155.1 Solirubrobacteraceae bacterium
CGCTGTCGGACGCGCCGCCGGCGCTGTAGTCGTTCCGGCGCCCGTCATACTCTCCTTTCCTCGTCACCGACAGGGAGGGAGAGACCCATGAGCGACGTTCAGGGGAGCGGCACCCAGTCGGATCCGTGGGTGCTGAAGACGCCTCCGGGCACCTCCGAGTACCAGATGTACAAGGATGAGTCGGTTGATCCGCCGGCCCTGGTGTGCGTCGTCGGCAAGACCAAGCTCGGCTACCAGCTCCGCTGCCTCGACGATCTGCACGCGATGCTCACGGCGCACGGGGGCTGGATGCCGCTGGGCAGCGCCGATGAGCAGAAGGCGGCCGCCGAGGGCACAGTCGAGGCGTGGGGTCGCTCCGAGTCGAATCCGGTCGGCGGCTTCTACGGGACCAAGAAGGGTCTGCGCGGGCGCTTCGGCATGTACGTTCCGCCGCTGATGGAGGCGCTCGGCTTGGCCGAGCTCGAGCACAACCCGCGCAACAACCGGATGCGGGCCCGCTGAGCCCGGCGATGTCTGAGGCCTTCCAGAGCGCGTACGCGCCGATCGTCGAGGAGCTGGGTCGGCTGGCGCCGCCGGCCGGGGTTGTCGATGCGCACGCCCACCTCGGCGCCGACGAGGACGGTCGTTCGCTTGAGCCGCAAACGCTGCTGCGGGCGCTCGACGAGGTGGGGCCGACGACGCGCGCGTGCGTGTTCCCGTTCCACGACCCCGAGCGTCATCCCGCCTACCGCCTGCCGAACGACCGCGTCCTCGAGTGGACGCGTGAGAGCGATGGGCGCCTGATCCCGTACTGCCGGCTCGATCCGGCCGACGGGCCCGTCGCCGAGGCGGAGCGGTGCCTGGCCCTGGGGGCCCGGGGAATCAAGCTGCACCCCCGCGCCCAATCGTTCGGATTCGGCAATGACGCCGCGCGATCGATCTTCGAGGTGGCCCGGGATGCCGGCGTCCCGATCCTGATCCACGCCGGCCGGGGCATGGGCACGATGGCCGACCTGGTCGACCTCGCCCTCATGTACCCGGAGGTGCCGCTCGTGCTCGCCCACGGCGGGATCGCGGACCAGGGCATCTTCGCCAGCGGGCTCGAGGGCCATCCCTGCGTTCTCTATGACACCTCGTGCTTCGCGCCCACCGACATCGTCGAGCTGTACGCGCGCGTGCCCGCGGAGCGGATCGTGTTCGCCTCCGACGTCCCCTACGGCCGTCCGCCGGGCGGCCTGTTCCTGGCCATGCGCGCCGCGCGGTACGCGGGCCTCGACGCGTCCGAGCGAGCGCTCGTCGCCGGCGGCACGATGTCCGCTGTGCTCGACGGACAGCCACCGCCACCGGCTCAGCCCCCGCGCGTGCCGCGGGTCCGGCCCGTCAGCGGCACGCTGGCGCGGATCGCGGCGTACCTGATCACCGGCTTCGGCGCTGTCCTCGCGACCCCGCCACCGGTCCCGGCCCGGGCGCTGCCCTGGATCAACCTGGCCCGCGCCGCCTGCCGCGAGCCCGACCCGGGCGTCGCCGGCCACGCGATCGAGCGGATCTCCGCGGCGTTGGCCGCCGCCGAGCAGGTCCTGAACGGCGCAGAGACAGAGCAGTTCATGGCCATCGGGCTGATCCATGCGGCGAGCACGATCGCGGTGACGGAGCCGGTGGGGTAGAGGCCGCGGGGCTCGGCCCTGCGTGCCCCGGCGGTGGTGGCGGTCCTGGCGTAAACGGTCGCCGGGGATGGGGTTGGGTTCGATCGGGCTCGGGTTGCTCGCGCGGCGCGCCGGCGAATCACCCGCCTTCTTCCGCAGCCAGCCGTTCAACGCCTCGAACCGCCACCCGGCGCGCGGAGCCGAAGCCGACACCCCGTGCTAGAATAATGCTTGCCAGCAAGCAAGCATTAATATCACAGCCCCCCGGAGGAAGTTGCCCGCCACGTCGCCAGCCCTCGAAACCGATCTCACGCCGCGGATGCGCGCGGTCATCGGCAAGCTCGCGCGACGGTTGCGGACGACGAACGCCGGCATCGCGGCGCAGCTGACGCCGACGAAGGTGTCGGCGCTGTTCACGATCGCCAGGGTGGGGCCGATCCGGCTCTCGGAGCTGGCTGAGATGGAGGGCCTGAACCCGACGATGCTCTCGCGTGTGGTGGCCGGGTTCGCCGAGGCGGGTCTGGTCACGCGGAGCACCGATCCGATCGACCGGCGCTCGGCGCTGGTCGAGATCACTCCCGCGGGCCGCAAGCTGTGCGAGCGCATGCGGCGGGAGCGCACGGACGCGCTGAACGTGGCGCTGAGCGCACTGTCCGAGCGCGACCGGCGCTGGCTGGAGCAGGTTCTGCCGGTGCTCGAGGAACTGGCCGAGCAGCTGAAGGGACGCCGGCCGTGACGCGGGTCCTCAAGGCGGGACGGATCACGTTCGCGGCGCTCGCCGTGCCCAACTACCGGCGCTACATCTCCGGCCAGGCGATCTCGCTGATCGGGACCTGGATGCAGATGACCGCGCAGGCGTGGCTGGTCCTCACGCTGACGCACTCGAGCACGGCGCTCGGCGCGATCGTGGCGCTGCAGACGCTGCCGGTTCTGCTGCTGGCCCCCTACGGAGGTGTGATCGCCGACCGGGTCGACAAGCGCAAGCTGATGATCATGCTGCAGACGGCGATGGGTCTGCAGGCGCTGGCCCTCGGGATCCTCACCGTCGCCGGCGCCGTCCAGGTGTGGGAGATCGGATTCCTGGCCGTGCTGCTCGGCATCAACAACGCGTTCGAGAACCCCTCGCGGCAGTCGTTCATGCTCGAGCTCGTCGGCCCCGACCATCTGCGCAACGCGGTCAGCCTGAATTCGGTGCTGGTCAACGTGGCCCGTCTGATCGGCCCCGCGGTCGCGGGCATCCTGATCGCCACCACCGGTGAGGGCGTCTGCTTCCTGGCCAACGCCGCCAGCTTCGTCGCCGTCGTCGCCTCGCTGGCGACGATGGACACGCGCGCGCTCAACCCTTCGCCGCCCGCGCCGCGCGAGAAGGGGCAGTTGCGGGAGGGGCTCCGCTACGTCCGCAACGCCCCAGAGCTCGCGGTGCCGCTGGTGATGATGGGGGTGGTCGGGTGCCTGACCTATGAGTTCCAGGTCTCCCTGCCGGTGATGGCGCGCAGCGGCCTCGGCGCGGGCGCCGCCGGCTTCGGCTTCATGACCGCGGCGATGGGCATCGGCGCGGTGGTCGGTGGGCTGATGGTCGCGGCCCGGGGCAAGACCGGACTGCGTCCGCTGGCGGTGGCGAGCTTCGCGTTCGGGATCACCGTGGGCTTCGCGGCGATCGCGCCGAGCCTGGGGCTCGAGCTCGTCGCGCTCGCGTTCGCCGGCGGCGCCAGCATCTCGTTCATGTCGACCGGCAACTCGACGCTGCAGCTCGCCGCCGATCCGACGATGCGCGGGCGCGTGATGTCGCTGTGGTTCGTCGCCTTCCAGGGATCAACGCCGATCGGGGGACCGATCATCGGCTGGGTGATGGCCGTCGCCGGCGCCCGCGCCGGGCTGGGACTCGGCGCCGTGACGTGCATCGTGGTCGGTCTCGCCGGCCTGGCCATGCTCCGTCGGGCGGACCAGCCCTACGGCGCGCTCGATCGCGCCGGGAGCCTTCAGTCCTGATCCGGTGAGCACGACGACGCACTCGCCGTCCACCGGCGGCAGGTGCGTGAGTCCGGCCCAGGCCACCGCACTCGTCGGCTCGACGTAGACCCCCCGCGCGAGCAGCTCCGCGAGCGCCGTCGCGATCTCGCGCTCGTCCACCGACACGACGGCACCGCCGGATGCGCGCACGGCCGCCAGCAGGCGGCGGTCGCGAACCGGCCGGACGCAGCGGATCCCCTCGGCCATCGTCTCTCCCGGCCGCACCGCCTCCACCTCGGAGGCGCCCGCGCGCCACGCCGCAGCCACCGGGGAGAAGGCCTCCGACTGGACGCCGAACAGCCGCGGCACGCGCACAGCCGGGTCGGCGCGCCGCAGCGCCGTGAACGCGTCCCAAAGGCCGAGCAGCAGGTTGCCGTAGCCGAGCGGCACGACCACGCCGCCGGCGCCACCCGGCCCGAGCTGCTCCGCCAGCTCGTACCCGAGCGTGCTCACACCGGCGAGAAAGGCCGGGTGCCAGTTGTGGCCGGCGTAGACGCTCCCGGGCTGTGGCACCTGGGCCGCCGCCTCGGCCGCCTCGCGATCGCCGGCCACCAACCGCATGCTCGCGCCGTGGGCCCGCGCCTGGGCGAGCTTGGCCGCGCTGGTCGTGGCGGGGGCGAAGATCTGGCAGCCGATCCCCGCGGCGGCGGCGTAGGCGGCGAGCGATGCCGCCGCGTTGCCGGAGGAGTCCTCGCGCAACGCGCTCACTCCGAGCGTCCGGAGCACCGAGACGAGCACGGCGGCGCCGCGGTCCTTGTAGCTGCCGCTCGGTTGCAGGTGCTCGAGCTTCGCCAGCACCCGGCCCCGGGCTCGCTCGAGCGCGATCAGCGGCGTGCCGGCCTCCCCCGCCGTGATCCGGTCGGCGGCGGCCACGGCCGGCAGCGCCGCGCCGAAGCGCCACACGCCGGCTGCCTGGGCGTCGGTCGCCTCGAGTGCGAACGCGGGATCGGGGTGCAGGACGAACGCGCCGCCGCACCCCCGGCAGCGCCAGCCGGCCGCCGCCGCGTGAATCTCCCCGCAGCGCTCGCAGCGGTACTGGATCGCGGCGTCGGCGGGTGGCGAGGACGGGCTGATACAGGGATCGTGCCAGAGCAAAATCGTCTTGGCGGCCGCGGGGAGGGCATAAAGTGCCGGACTTGGACGCCGGACTCTCAGAGATCGCTCGGTTCCTCGCGACGCGCCCGCCGTTCGATGCGCTCGCGCCCGAGGAGCTCGGTGAGGTCGTGCGCGAGACCGAGGTCGAGTTCTTCCTCGCCGGCGCGAGCATCCTGACCGAGGAGGGCGGCCCGGTCACGTTCCTGCGCGTGATCTACAGCGGCGCCGTGGACTTCGTGCACGAGGAGAAGCTGCTCGACCTGCTCGGTCCCGGCGATACGTTCGGGCACGCGGCCATGCTGTCGGGGCTTCCTCCGGGCTTCGAGGCCCGGGCGGCCGAGGACACGCTGTGCTACCGGATCCCTGCCGCCGTCGCCCGCCCGCTGCTCGACCGCGCCTACCGCCGCGAGCTCGCGGTCGGGGTGCACGAGCCCGGCCATCAGCCCGTGGCCACGCTGATCCGCACCCCGACGGTCGTGTGCGAGCCGGGGACGGCGATCGCCGAGGTCGCACGGCGGATGACCGAGGCGGGCGCGAGCGCAGCCATGGTCGATCGTGACGGGCAGCTCGGCATCGTGACCGACAAGGACCTGCGCCGGCGGGTCGTGGCCGCGCGGGTGTCGCCGGACACCCCGGTCGAGGCGGTGATGACGATGCCCGCGTACACGGTTCCGCCCGAGCGGATGGGCGGCGAGGTCCTGTTCGAGATGCTCGAGCGGGGGATCCAGCATGCGCCGGTGGTGAGCGAGCGCGGACAGCTGGTCGGCGTGGTCGAGGACGTGGATCTGTTCGCGGTCCAGCCGCGCTCGTGGTTCGGGATCCGCCGGGCGATCGCCCGCGCCGAGAATCTGTACGTGCTCGGCCAGGTGGGCCGCCGGCTGCCCGAGATCGTGCTCGACCTGCAACGCTCGAATCTGCGCGCGCTCGAGGTGGCGCGCGTGCTCTCGGCGCTCACCGACGCGCTGGCCGGGCGGGCGATCGACCTCGCCTACCCGCACGCACGGCTCCCCGCCGACGGGCTCGTGTGTGTCGCGGTCGGCTCGCAGGCCCGCCGCGAGCTGACGCTCGCTTCGGTGCCCCGCTGCACGGTCGTCTGCAGCGAGCCGCCGCCCGGGGGCTGGGCCGATGCGGTCGGCTCGGCGCTCCAGGGCTGCGGGATCGTGTGGTCCCCGGTCGCGCGCTCCTCGGACGGCTGGATCGGCGCGGTCGACGACGAGCTCGCACAGGAGGTGCTGGCCGAGCGCCGGGCGGTATGGGGCACACCGCGTGAGCCGCTGCCGGTGGCCCCCGACGGCGTGCGGGAGCGCCTGATCGCGGCCATGCGCGACCGCGCGCGAGCCACGGTTCCGCCGACCGGGTTCGACGAGACGCGGGTGCTCGAGGTCGGCGGCGGCCGCAGCGTGCGTCTCGACATCCGGCGTGACGTGGTCGCGCCGATTGTCGAGATCGCCCGCTGGGGCAGCGTCGCGGCGGGGACGATCGAGGGCTCGACGCCCGAACGGCTTGCCGCCGCCGCGGCCGCGGGCGTGCTCGCCGACGGCGACGCCCGGACGTTGATCGACTCCTTCGAGCTCGCCCAGGAGCTCCGCGTCGAGCACCACGTGGAGCGGCTCGAGGCCGGCGAGCGCGTGGACGACCTGCTCGATCCGGCGACGATCAGTCCGCTCGTGCGCGGACAGCTGCGCGACGTGTTCCACGCCGTCACTGCCGTGCAGCGCGGAATGGCCCCGTGATCCTGCGCAGCAAGCTGCCGGGCCGCCCGGCCAAGCGCACCCCGTGGCGGGAGGCGGCGTGGTGCGCCGTCGACCTCGAGCTGACCGGGCTCGATCACCGCCGCAACGAGATCATCGCGATCGGGGCGGTGCCCGTCGAGGAGGGCCGCGTGCTGCTCGGCCAGGCGCGCTACACGCTCGTGCGGCCGACGGTCTCACCCGAGCACGGCGCCGTGCTCGTGCACAAGCTGCGGCTGGCGGACCTGCAGGATGCGCCGGTGCTCGATGAGGCGATCGAGCTGCTCTTGGACGCGCTCGACGGCCGCGTCCCGGTGTTCCACACGGCCACGGTCGAGCGCCGCTTCATCGGTCCCGCGCTGGCCCGGCGGCGGTGGCGGATGCCGGCGGCAGCGGACACCGAGGTGATCGGACGGCTGTGGCTGCGCCAGCATCGTGGCCGGGCCCCGGCCGCCCTCTCACTGTCGACGCTGGCGCAGGCGCTCGCGCTGCCGGCCGAACCGCCGCACCACGCCCTCGGCGACGCGCTGACGACGGCTCAGGTGTTCATCGCGCTGGCCAGCCACCTCGAGCGCAGCGAGCCCCAGAGCGTGGGCTCGCTGCTGCACGCCGAGGATCGGCTGGCGTCGGCGCGGCGATTCGGTTAGCGCCGTCCGCCCGCCGGGTCCTGCCGCCGGGGCCTGCCGCTGGAACTAGAACAGCTGCAGGTAGCGATCGAGCTCCCACTGGGTGATCTGCTCGTGCGCCGACTGCCACTCGCCGCGCTTGACCTTGATGAAGTAATCGACGTAGTCGCCGCCGCGCGTCGTGCCGAAGCCGGCCCGCAACACGTCTGAGCGCTCGAGCTCACGCGTCGCGTCGAGCAGGTTGGCGGGCAGCAGCTCGATCCCGGCGGCCGTCCGCTCCTCCTCGCTCAGCGTGTACAGGTTGGCCGAGTTCGGCGCGCCCGGGTCGAGCCCGCGCTCCACCCCGTCGAGGCCGGCGGTGAGCATCGCGGTCGCGGCCAGATAGGGGTTGCAGGATCCGTCGACGGTGCGGTCCTCGATCCGTCCCGGGGCCGGGATACGCAGCATCTGCGTGCGGTTGTTGTAGCCGTAGCTGATGTACGACGGCGCCCAGGTGGCGCCGCTCGTGGGGGCTCCGACGACGAGGCGCTTGTACGAGTTCACGGTTGGCGCGGTGAAGGCGATGTACGCCTTGGCGTGGGCCTTCAGGCCGGCGATGAACGCGTAGCCGATCTCCGAGAGCCCCAAGCCGCGCGGGTCATCGGCCGGGTCGCGCTCGAACACGTTCTCCTCGCCCTTCCACAGGCTGACGTGGAAGTGGCAGCCGTTGCCCGTGAGGTTGGCGAACGGCTTCGGCATGAAGGTCGCGATCAGCCCACGCTCCTGCGCCAGCGACTCGACCATGTAGCGGAAGAACACCGAGCGATCGCAGGTGGTGAGCGCATCGGCGAATTGGAAGTTCTGCTCAAACTGGCCGTTGGCGTCCTCGTGGTCGGTGGCGTAGTTGTCCCAGCCGAGCGCGGTGACGGCCTTGGAAACCTCGGAGACGAAGTCGAGGTTGCGGGTCAGCGCGCGCATGTCGTAACACGGCTGGTCAAGCGTGTCCCGGGCGTCGGCGATCTCGAGCCGGCCCTCCTCGGTGCGGCGCAGCAGGAAGTACTCGAGCTCGGCTCCGACCTTGAGCTGGTAGCCGAGCCCTTCGGCCCGGTCGATCGCGTTGCGGAGGATCGTGCGCGGACAGTACGGCCACGGCTCGGCCTCGACGGTCACGTCGCACGCCAGGCGGGCGACGGTGGGACGCCACGGGAGCACGGTGAGGCTGCGCGGGTCCGGCATCGCGATCAGGTCCGGGTCGTCGGGGCCCTGGCCGATGTCGCCGGCGGCGAACCCGGCGAAGCCCGCGCCGTCGCTCAGCAGGTCGTCGAGATGGTGGGCGGGGACCAGCTTCGCGCTCGGCTTGCCGTGCATGTCGACGAACTGCGCGAACAGGAACTCGATCCCGCCGTCCTTCACGATCCGGCGGACATCGTCTTCGTTCTTCGGTGTCGTATCCATCACGCAGGTATACCCGCCTACGGGGTGGCGGGACAATGGCTCGGATGTCCGCTAACGGCGGGCTAGCATGTTCGCTCCGCACATAAGGAGATGACGGAGCAGGTGTCGATCGATTTCGACCTGGATGGACTGCGCGAGGAGAACCGGACGCTGTACGGCGTGATCCGGCTCGTCTCGTCGTTCGTCGAGATCGAGCCGATGCTCCAGGGCATCGTCGATCTCGCCACCGAGGCCACCGACTGCCACGCCTGCTTCATCTATCTGCTCGAGGACGATCGGCTGACGATTCGGGCCGCCTCGCCCGTGTTCTCCGATGCCGTCGGCCGCGTTAAGCTGCGGATCGAGGAGGGCCTGACGGGCTGGGTGGCCCGGCACCAGACCCCCGAGTTCATCCGCGACGCGGCCATGGGAGATCCGCGCATGAAGTACGTGCCGCTGCTGCAGGAGGAGCGCTTCCAGTCGATGGTCGCGGTGCCCATGCTGTCGCGCTCGGGTGCCACGATCGGGGTGATCGTGCTGCACACCGAGGCGCCGCGTGAGTTCGGCGAGGAGACGCTGAGGCTGCTCGTGCACATCGCCTCACTGGTCAGCGGCGCGATCGAGAACGCGCAGCTCTATGACGAGGAGCGCCGCCGCGTGCACGCGCTGACCAGCCTGTCGGCGCTCGGGCAGGCGGTCGCGGCGGCGACCGACGCGGCCGACCTTGCCGCCACAGTGGCGCGCGGCACGCGGGGGCTGTTGCAAGCTGTCGTGTGCCAGCTCTACCGGATGGAGGCCGACGGCGGCGGTCTGCACCTGCTCACCTCCGATCCCGAGCTGCTCGGCTCGCCCTCACCGCTGTCGGCGGCCGGGCTGCTGCTCGACGCATTCGACGGCCAGGGCGCCCATCCGCCGGCCCGCACGCTGTGGCCCACGCTCGACGTCGCGGACCTGGTCGTCGTGCCGTTGACGGCCGGCGGCGAGCGGTTGGGACTGCTGTGCGCCGGCTCTCCGCGGGGGCGCAAGTTCAGCGAGGAGGACCTGGAGCTCGCGCGCTCGATCGCCCACCTGGCGGCCGTGGCGCTGAAGCGCGCGGACCTGATCGAGCACCTGACGAAGGCCAACATCGTCAAGGATCTGTTCGAGTCGCTCGCCGCGGGTGCGGCCACGTTCGCCGCGGTCAAGGCGACGGAGATCGGCTGCGACCTGACGGCGCCGTATCTGATCGTCTCCGCGGAGCCCGCCGGAGGGCTCGAGCAGTCATCCGGCGAATGGCGCGCGGCCGCGGAGGCGATCGGCCGGGCGCTGGCTGCGACCGTCGCCGGGGCGGCGATCGAGGCCGGGCCGGGGCCCGTGCGCGCGGTGCTGCCGATCGGGTCGCGTCGCGTCGAGCGGATCGAGGAGGTGCTCGGTGCCTGCCGGGAGCTGGGCCGGGCCCATCGCGCGGCGATCGGCGTCAGCGAGCCGCGCGAGGCGCCCGTGCACGCCACCCACGCCTACCGCGAGGCCGTCGACGCGACCACGATCGGCCGCGCGCTGCTGGGCGCGGGCGGGGCGATCGGCTACTCGCAGGTCGGCGCGTACCGCTATCTGGTCCAGATCGGCCCCGACAACGCGCCACGCGACCGGATGCGCGCCGCCGTCGACCTGCTGATCGAGTACGACGGCCGCCGGCGCACCTCCCTGCTCGACACGCTCGAGCGCTACCTGGCCGAGCGCCGGAGCGTGATCGAGAGCGCCCGTTCGCTGTTCATCCATCCCAACACGCTGCGCCAGCGGCTGGCCAGGATCGAGGAGCTGACCGGGATCGAGCTCGATCGCGACGACCTGCTCTCGCTGGAGCTGGCGATCAAGCTGGCCCGGCTCCACGGCCGGCCCGGCGGCGCGCCGGTCTGACCGCCGGCGCCGGCGTGACTAGCGCTTCGCCTTCGCCTTGGCCTGCTGATCCTCGTCGGGCACGAGGATGACGGGCACCTTGGCCCTGCGCCGGACGCGCTGGGGCTCCTGGGTCCACATCATGTCGGCGACCACACGGTTGCGGTCGGGGTCGGCGGCCATCACGATCGCCTCGCAGCCCTCCCGCTCGGCCTCGTCGCAGATCCGCTTCGTCGCCTTGCGGGTTCCGAGCACGTGGCCGTCGGCGTCGATGCCCTTGCGGCGCAGCCGCTTGGCCGCCTTGTCGACGATCGCGCGCTGCTCGTCCCACTCGCGCTTGGTGGGGAGCAGGCCGGGATTGGGCAGCCCAAACGCGACGCCATGGACCCGCGCGATCGAGAACACGTGCACGCTGGCGCCGGAGTCGGCGGCGAGCTCGATCACTCGGTCAACCGCCGATTGGGGAATTGGGCGTCCTTCGGTGGCGAGCAGGATGCGCTTGTACCGGCCGGTCTTCACCAGCTCAGGATCGCGCACCGCGGTGGCGTTCATCAAGGGGCCGCGCCCCCGGCCGTCGGCAGCGCCGTGTTAGCCGAGCTCTCCGTCTCAGGTTTCTCCCTGTCCCCACGCTTGCGCCACCAGTACAGGGGCAGATAAGCGAGCAGCACGAGGATGCCGATGAAGTAGTAGGGCAGGGTCGATCGTCCGGCCTGCGAACACGAGCACGACGCGTACACGGGGCCACCGTAGAAGTAGATGACCGCGTACAGCGCCGCCAGCGCCAGGGCCGCGTACTTCATCCACTCGGGCAGCCGGAACGGTCGCCTCACATTGGGCCGGTGCTTGCGCAGCAGGTAGTAGCCGATCAGCACCGGGATGAACGAGGCCAGGTAGCCGACGTTGGAGAAGGTGTAGATCTCCACCGCGCCGCCGAAGAACACGACGATGATCGAACAGGCCACGTTGAAGACCATCGAGCGGTGCGGGACGCCGTGGGTGTTGACGGCCGAGAAGAAGCGCGGGAACTGGCCGTCGGTCGACATCTGGTGCAGCGAGCGAGCGGTTCCGGTGATCGCGTTCAGGGCCGAGAGGATCAGCGCGAGGATCAGCATGATCCCGATCAACCAGTTGAGCAAGTTGCTCGCCTTGCCGGCCCCGAACACGAGCGTGGCGAAGTTCACGAAGATCGTCTTCGGGTCGACGAGGGCGGGATTGCCGAGCGCGTGGACTCCGATCACGATGATGAACGCGACCGGAATCATCGTGTAGATAAACACGCCGTAGGCGCCCTCGAGGTTCATGGCGATCTTGGCGTCGCGGTCAGGGTTGCGTGTCTCACCGATGTAACACGCCGCCGCTTCCATCGCGATCACGTTCCATGTCAACAGGAAGGAGAACGCGATCGAGATCGTCAGCCATCCGTGCCCGAAGCTGGGGGCGAAGAAGCCGGTGCCGTTCGTGTGCCGGAAGTGCGTCAACTGGTTGAAGTGGACGACCGACGGATTGAAGATCCACGAGATGGCCAGGAAGGTGAGCGGGATCATCGACAGGAGCGCCAGCGTGGTCGCGAACACGGTGCCGAAACGCAGCCCCATATAGGCGGGGATGAACAGGAGCAGGATCCCGATCACCGCGATCGCCACCGTCCACCAGGCGATGAACGTGTGCAGGGGGGTGAAGCCCGCAGTGGCGTTGAGGCCGAACAGGTCCACGATGTAGAACGACGCCAGGATCATGTTGAGCGGGGCGACCGGGAACCAGCCGAGCCAGTAGGCCCAGGCCGTGAACCCGTTGACGTGCTCGGCGAACCGCGGCCAGCGATCCTTGTAGGCCGGGTACGCATACGAGGGTGAGCCGCCGGCGCGGTCGGGCATCATCGCCGAGAGCTCGGCCAGGAACAGGCACAGCAGGTACCCGCTCAGCGTGATCACGACGATGATCGGGACCGATGCGGCCCCAAGCGTGGTCACCATCGTCGGCGCGATCCCGGTGACCAGGATCGTGCCGGCAAGGCCGATTACGAACGCACCCCACCAGTTCGTGGTCTTCGGCAGCCCGGCAGCTTCGTAAACGAGCTCGTCGTGAGTCTCCGGAGAGGAAACGTCCGCCATGCGCCCTCCTGGTCGGGGTGTTGTAATCGCGACTAGGCTGACATGTAGCCGGACGCGGTCCCAGGCGCGATGCGAACACAATTGCGCCGCCCGACATGGAGCACTTGGACACATTCCTCGCCAGGCACCCGCCGTTCGACGAGCTCGAGCCTGCGGTCCTCGTTTCCCTTGCGGCCGGCGCGGAGGAGCGCACGTACGCCGCGGGCGAGGTCGCGCTGGTCGAGGACGGCCTCCCGGCTCCGGGCCTGTGGGTGATTCTCAGCGGCTCGATGGACGTGGTCCACGAGGGCGAGGTGATCCAGGTGCTCGAGCCCGGTGAGTGCTTCGGGCACCCGTCGCTGCTGACCCGGATGGCGCCGGCGTTCTCGATTCGCGGCCGGGAGCTGTCGACCTGCGCGCTGCTGGCGGCCGAGCCGGCGCGCCGGGTGCTCGGGACCGAGGCCGGCGCCGCCTACGTAGCCACGACGATGCGCAAGCGCCTGGTCCGGGCCGGCCATACGGTGCACGGGCTGCTCGACGTCGGCACGACGCCCGTGTCGGCGATCATGCGCCCGCCCGCGGCCTGCGGCCCGGAGGAATCGGTGCGCGACGCCGCCCGTCGGCTCGGCGAGGACGGGATCTCGGCGCTGCTCGTGAGCGCGGGCGAGGAGCCGCTGGGCATCGTCACCGACGCTGAGGTGCGGGCCCGCGCAGGGACGGGCGATGTCCGGCTCGACGACCCCGTCCGGGCGATCATGCGAGCGCCGGTCCCCACTGTCCCCGTCTCGCAGCTCGCCGTCGAAGCGACGGTCGACATGCTGGCCGCCGGCAGCGAGCACCTCGCCGTGCTCGAGGGTGGCCGTGTGGTCGGACTCCTGTCCGCGGCCGACCTGCTCGGGCTCGACGCCCGGAGTCCGATCGCGCTGCGGCACACGATACTCGGAGCCGCCGACGAGGATGTCCTGGTCCGGGCGGTGTCGCACCTGCCGCAGCTGTTTCTGGCCCTCGTGCGCGCGGGCGTCCCGCCACGCGATCTCGGGCGCGTGCTCAGCCTGCAGCACGACGCCGTCGTGGCCCGTCTGGTCGACTTCTCGATCTGGCGCCACGCCCCGGCGCCGGTGCCGTGGGCGTGGCTCGACCTCGGCAGCGCCGCCCGGCGCGAGTTCACGCTCGCCTCCGATCAGGACAACGCGCTCGCGTATGCCGATCCGCCGCCGGGGGAGGAGGCCGAGATCGACGCCTACTTCGAGCGCCTCGGCGGTGATGTCAACGCCGGCCTGGCCCGATGTGGGATCGGCGTCGACAACAACGGTGTCCTGGCCGGGAACGGCCTGTGGCGGATGTCGAAGACCGGCTGGGTGCGCACGTTTGAGGAGTGCCTGCGCGAGCCCGACGAGTCGCATCTGATCCGCGCCTCGGTCGCGTTCGACTTCCGGCCCAGCGCCGGCGGGCTCGTGGTCGGAGCGGAGCTGAGCGAGTACATCCGCGCCGCCCGCGGATATCCCCAGTTCATGCGGTTGATGGGGCGCACGGCGACCGGCTATCAGGTGGCGCTCGGATTCCGCGGCCAGCTCGCCACCGAGCGCCACGGCGAGGCCGCCGGCACGCTGGACATCAAGCGCGGCGCGATCATCCCGCTCGTCAACCTTGTCCGCTTCCACGCGCTCGCGCACGGCGTGACGATCTCGCCGACGCTCGACCGGATCGAGGCCGTGGCCAGCGCCGGCGGCCTCGAGCGGGGCATGGCCGAGGCGCTGCGCGAGGCGTTCGACGTGATCAGCCGGCTGCGGTTCGAGCACCATGCGGCCCTGATCGCCGCCGGCGCGGCGCCGGACAACCTGATCGAGGCGGCCGTGCTCCCTCCAATCGCGCGCACGGAGCTCCGGGAGGCGCTGCATACGATCCGGCGGGGTCAGAAGCAGATCGGCTCCTGGGCCCCACCTGCCATGGCCTAGACGGTATGGGGCGGCCCCGACTCACGCGGCGGTGTAGCGCCACCCACCACATTTGCGCTCGAAACTGTGCGCGCGCATGCCATTTGCGGCACCGGGGTCACGGTCTACGCTTGGCAGCATGTGTGGTATTGCGGGCCTGTACACCAAGACGCCCGAGATGCAGGCGCGGCTGGGCGAGTACCTGGCGAGGATGCTCGAGCAGCTGTCCTTCCGCGGGCCCGACAGCGCCGGCGCGGCGTTCTACCGCGACCCCGCCCCGGACCGATGGTGCAAGCTGTCGCTGCACTGCGCCGGCGAGGACCCGGAGTGGCCGGCGCTCGGCGGCGAGCTTCACCAGGCTTTCGGCGGCGCGTCGGAACCCCAGGTGCGCGCGACGCACGCGGTGTTCACGGTCGCCGCCGACGCGCTCGATGCGCAGGCCTGGTTGGCCGAGCATCACCCCGAGCTGCGGCTGATGAGCGCCGGGCGCTCGATCGAGATCTACAAGGAGGCGGGCCTGCCAAAGGAGTTCGTGCGCCGCTTCAAGCTCGACGAGATCGCCGGCAGCCATGCCCTCGGCCACACCCGCATGGCGACCGAGAGCCGTGTCACCACCGAGCACTCGCACCCGTTCTCGACCGGACTCGACCTGTGCCTGGTCCACAACGGATCGCTGTCGAATCACAACCGGCTGCGGCGGACGCTGGCGCGGGAGGGAATCCGCTTCCAGACCGACAACGACACCGAGGTGGCGGCCGGGTACCTGACCTGGAAGCTGCGCGAGGGGGCAACCTTGGAGCAGGCACTGGAAAGCTGCATGAACGACCTCGACGGCTTCTACACGTTTGCCGTCGGCACCGCCGAGGGGTTCGCCGTGCTGCGCGACCCGATCGCCTGCAAGCCGGCGGTGATGGCGGAAACCGACGAGTGGGTGGCGATGGCGTCCGAGTACCGCGCGATCGCGGTCCTCCCCGGGGCGGAGCAGGCCGCCATGTGGGAGCCCGAGCCCGGCAAGGTGTACAGCTGGGGCACGGCGCTCGTCTGATGGCCATTCCGCCCGCCGCCACTGACACCGCGCTCACATTCGATCTCTCGTTCGAGAGCGTCCGTGAGCTCAACCGCCGTCTGCACGAGGCCGTCGACCCACAGCGGTTCACGGTCGTGAACCCCGGCGGCCGCCACAGCATCGCGGTCGGGATCAACGCCCCGCACGAGGTCGAGATCGCCGGGCACGTCGGCTATTACTGCGCCGGCATGAACAAGCTCGCGACCGTCCGGATCGCCGGCAACTGCGGCGTCGGCGTGGCCGAGAACCTGATGTCCGGGACGGTGATCGTCGAGGGGAGCGCCAGCCAGTCGGCCGGCGCGACCGCGCGCGGCGGGCTGCTGGTCGTCCATGGCGACGCCTCGGCCCGGTGCGCGATCTCGCTCAAGGGCGCCGACATCGTGGTCCGCGGCTCGGTCGGGCACATGAGCGCGTTCATGGCCCAGACCGGCGCGCTGGTCGTCTGCGGGAACGCGGGCGACTCGCTCGGGGACTCGATCTACGAGGCGCGCCTGTACGTGCGCGGGTCGGTGGCGGGACTCGGCGCCGACTGCATCGAGAAGGAGATGCGCGCCGAGCATCTCGAGCAGGTCGCCGGGTTGCTCGCCCGTGCGGAGATCGACGACCTCGACCCGGCCGAGTTCCGGCGCTACGGGTCCGCGCGCCGGCTCTACAACTTCCACATCGACAACGTCGGTAGCTACTGAGATGTCGGTCAACGGCTGGCACCCGGGCCTGCGTGAGTCGGCGACCTTCGACCGCAACGCGATCGCGGAGATCCAGCGCGCCTCACGCGAGGGGATGTACGACATCCGCGGCTTCGGCGCCAAGCGCCACGTGCCGCACTTCGACGACCTGCTGTTCCTCGGCGCGAGCGTCTCGCGCTATCCGCTCGAGGGCTACCGCGAGCGCTGCGCCACCGACGTGACGATCGGCACGCGGTTCGCGAGCGAGCCACTGCACCTCGACATTCCGATCACGATCGCCGGGATGAGCTTCGGCGCCCTGTCCGCGCCGGCCAAGGAGGCGCTCGGCCGCGGCGCCTCGGAGCTGGGGACGAGCACGACGACCGGCGACGGCGGCATGACCGAGGAGGAGCGCGGGCACTCCAAGACGCTGATCTACCAGCTGCTTCCGTCCCGCTACGGGATGAACCCCGACGACCTCCGTCGCGCCGACGCGATCGAGATCGTCGTCGGCCAGGGCGCCAAGCCCGGCGGCGGCGGCATGCTGCTGGGGCACAAGATCTCCGACCGCGTCGCCGCGATGCGCGACCTGCCCAAGGGGATCGACCAGCGCAGCGCCTGCCGGCACCCCGACTGGACAGGTCCCGACGACCTCGAGATCAAGATCGAGGAGCTGCGCGAGATCACCGACTGGCGCAAGCCGATTCTGATCAAGGTCGGCGCCACCCGCACCTACTTCGACGTTGCCCTGGCGGTCAAGGCCGGCGCCGACGCGATCGTGCTCGACGGCATGCAGGGCGGCACCGCCGCTACGCAGGAGGTGTTCATCGAGCACGTCGGGATCCCGATCCTGGCCGCCATCCCACAGGCCGTCGAGTCGCTCGTCGACCTCGACATGCACCGCAAGGTGCAGCTGATCGTCTCGGGCGGCATCCGCACCGGGGCCGACGTGGCCAAGGCGCTCGCGCTCGGCGCCGACGCGGTGTCAATCGGCGTGGCGGCGCTGATCGCGCTCGGCGACAACGCGCCCGAGCACGACGCGGGCTACCAGGAGATCGGATCCGCGGCCGGGTACTACGACGACTGGCAGGCCGGGCTCGATCCCGCTGGCATCTCGACCCAGGACGAGGAGCTGGCGGCGCGACTGGACCCGATCGACGGCGGCCGCCGGCTGGCCAACTACCTGCGCACGCTGACGCTCGAGGCCCAGACGCTGGCCCGTGCCTGCGGCAAGTCGCACCTGCACAACCTCGAGCCCGAGGACCTCGTGGCGCTGACGATCGAGGCCGCGGCGATGGCCCGCGTGCCGCTGGCGGGCACGGGCTGGATCCCCGGCCGCACCGCCCTGTGAGGCCGTAAGGTCGCGGTCGGCGGCTGCGAGACCATCGCTCCTGGGTCGGAGCGCCACTCCGATCAGCCCGGCGCGCCCTCGCTGCGGCGTCCGGGTCGGCCCGACAGCCGACCGGCGGCGACGGTCCCCCCGATCAGCATGATCACCCCGTAGACGCCCGGGACGGCGGCCGCGCCGGCCCCGAACGCCTGGGTAGCGAGCGCCGCGGCGACCGCGAAGTCCCGCATGGCGATGGCCAGCGCACCCGGGACCGCAGCGGGGGCGGGAGCGCGCCGGCGCCACAGCTCGCCCAGCGCCGCCGAGCAGAGCAGGAAGATGCCGCTGGCCAGCACGGCGCCGCCGAGATGGTGGGCTCCCTGGCTTCCGCTCAGGGCCGCATACACGAGCACGGCCACCGTCACGGCCGCCACGCCCTCGCGCTCGGCGTCGATGCGCTCGAGCTCGGGCCGGAGGCTGCGGAGCGCCACCCCGACGGCGAGCGGGACGATCACCACGAGCGCGAACCGCACCAGCAGCGCAGCCGGGCCGGCATGGGAGGAGCCCCCCGCCACGGCGCCAACGACGAGCGGACCGGCCAGCGCGGCCACGACGAGCGATCCGGTGACCGCACCGAGCGCGATCGTCGCGTCGGCCCGGGCGAGCGCCACGAGGCCGACGCATGCGACCTCCGAGGAGGACAGGCCGACCGCCAGCAACCCGTCGGCCACGGTGGGCGAGAACGGCCGCCCGAGCACCCAGGCGAGGGCGCCGAGGACGACGAACGGGACAACCGAGAGCACGAGGAGCTCCGTCCGGTGCGCCCGCAGCCGCGCCAGGTCCCGCGCGGAGATCCCGAGCGCGGTGGCGAGCACGAGCACGGCCAGCAACACGTCCGAGCGCGCGGCAATGGCTGCGGAGGGGAACAGCAGCGCCAGCGCCGTCGCCACCAGCGCGAGCGGTGTGAGTACGCCTGGGGCGGCGGCCAGCGCCACCCGTGCGGGCGCTCCGGCTCGCACGTCAGGCGCGGCCGCCGAGCGCGCGCGTGAGCAGCGCGGCCCCCTGGCGTAGGTCGTCGAGCCGTCGGGTGGGGTCGGGCAGGCGATTGGCCGGGCCCTGCAGGCCGAGGATCGCGGCCAGGGTCTCGGTGCGATCGAAGACCGGGGCGGCGATCGCGTTCACGTCGACCTCACGCTCGCCGAACACGGTGCCGTACCCGCGTTCGCGCACGGCGGCGATCTCGGTCGCCAGCGCGTCGCGCCCGGTGATCGTGCGATTGGTCAGCGCGGCGAGGCTGCGCTCGGGCGGGAGCGGCCCGCCGCCGAAGGCGAGCATCACCTTGCCGACCGCGGTGGCGTGGGCGACGCTCGGCCGGCCCAGCCGGGCCATGCTGACGACGCTGGCGCGGGAGGGCACCGAATCCACCGTGATCGCCTCGTGCTCGCCCGGCAGCGACAGCGTCGCCGTCTCGCCCGTGCGCTCCATCAGCTCGACCAGCACGGGCCGGGCCAGGGCCTGCAGGTCGAGCCGTCCGAGCACGCGGTCGGCCAGGGTCACCAGGTGCATGCCAAGACGGTACGGGCCGGTCCCGTCGCGCTGCACCAGGCCGGCCGACTCGAGCGTGGCCAGCAGCCGCGACGCGGTGCTCGGGCTGACGCCGATGCGGCGGGCGAGCTCGTTGACGCCGGCTCCCTGCTCGCTCTCGAGCAGCTCGTCAAGCAGCGTGAGTGCGCGCGCGACGGAGCCGACCGGCCGTACCCCCTGTCGAACCTGTTGCGCCATTGGCAACAGTATTGCGCTTCGCGCGACGGATGGCTACGATCGCCCGCGTGTCGTTCCTGCTCACGTGCCCCCATTGCGGCGTCCGCGAGGTGGCTGACTTCGCGTTCGGCGGCGAGGTCAGCGTGCGACCCACAGAGACGCCGTCGCTGCGTGAGCTCTCGCGCTACAACTATTTCCGCCGCAACGTCGCCGGCGTCCAGCGCGAGTGGTGGTATCACCGCTCCGGCTGCCGGACCTGGTTCCAGGCCGAGCGCGACACGCGGACCAACGTCGTGCTGCGGGTCGGGCTCCCGGGCGAGCTCGGCGTCGAGGAGGCCAATCGATGAGCCGGATGGCGCCGCGGCCCGGTGAGCGGATCGACCGCTCCAAGACGGTCACGTTCAGCTTCGACGGCAAGAAGGTGACCGCGCTCGCGGGCGACACGATCGGCTCGGCGCTCTACGCCGCCGGCCAGCGCACCTTCTCCCGCTCGTTCAAGTACCACCGCCGTCGCGGGCTGATGTGCGGCGCCGGCCAGTGCCCGAACTGCCTCGTGGCGGTCGACGGCGCCCCCGGGATCCGGGCCTGCACCGAGCCCGCGCGCGAAGGCGCCAAGGTCGAGCACCTCAACGCCAAGCCATCGCTGGCCCTCGACGCGATGGCGGTCACCGACATCGCCGGCGGCCCATTCACGCCGCCGGGCTTCTACTACAAGACGTTCACCCGTCCACGACGGCTGTGGCCGGTCTACGAGTGGGTGCTCCGGCACGCCGCCGGGCTCGGCCGCCTGCCACGCGAGCAGCCGGAGCGCACGTGGCGCACGGAGTACCGCCGCCGTCACGCCGACCTGCTCGTGGTCGGCGGTGGGGACGCCGGACTGAGCGCTGCGATCGCCGCCGCCGAGCTCGGTGCCGACGTCGTGCTCGCCGAGGAGGGCGCCGAGCCCGGCGGTCGGCTCTTGTGGGAGGGGGGACACGAGCACGCTCGGACGCTCGTCGAGCGCGCCCGCGCCGCCGGCGTCGAGATCCTGACGTCGGCTCCGGCGCTGGCCCATTACGACGGGCTCGTTCCGGTGTGGCAGGGCAACACGCTGCACCAGATCCGCGCCCGGCACCACGTCTACGCAACGGGCGCGATCGAGCAGCCGCTCGTGTTCCCCGGCAACGACCTGCCCGGCGTGATGCTGTCCGGCGGGGCCCGCCGGCTGCTGGCCCTCTACGGCGTCCGGCCCGGCAGGCGCGCGGTGATCGCGACCGCCTCGGACCGGGGTGTGCGCGCGGCGATCGCCTTGCGCGAGGCGGGCATCGAGGTGTCCGCGGTGGCCGACCTGCGGACCGAGCCCTCGCGCGCCTGCAGCCGTCTGTCCGCCCAGGGCGTAGCGGTGCTGCACGGCTGGACCGTGGTCGCGGCGCGGGGTCGCCGGGAGGTCCGCGCGGCTGTGCTCGCACCGGTCGCGGCGGGCGATTCGCACGGCCAGGACCGGGAGGTCGAATGCGATCTCGTGCTCGTCTCGGGCGGCGACTCGCCGGCGACGGCCCTGATCACCCAGGCCGGCGGTCACACCGAGTACGACTCCGCCCGCGGTTACTTCCGGATCGCCGAGCTGCCGCGCAACGTGACGGCGGCGGGTCAGGTGGCGGGCGAAGGCGCCTTCCAGATCGCGCAGGTCTCGGGTCAGCGAGCCGGTCTCGAGGCGGCGCACGCCCTCGGGCTGGGCGACAACCGCTCGCGGGCGCGCCTGCAGGAGACCAAGGCGCGGCTGGCCACGGCGGCGAGGGGCGAGGAAGCGGTGCCCCCGGCCGAGGTCCCGCACGCCGCGGGCAAGTCGCTGGTGTGCTTCTGCGAGGACGTCACGGCCAGGGACATCCACCGCGGGATCAAGGAGGGCTACGACTCGATCGAGCTCTGCAAGCGCTTCACGACCGTGACCATGGGGCCGTGCCAGGGACGCATGTGCCAGCTGCCCTCGGTCAGACTGATGGCGGCCGACACCGGCCAGAACCTGGAGCAGGTGGGCATGACCACCGCGCGGCCGCCGTGGTCGACGGTTCCGATGGGAGCACTCGCCGGCCGTGCGTTCGAGCCCGCCAAGCGCTCGTCGATCCACGGCCGCCACCGCGAGCTCGGCGCCACGGTTCGGTGGGCCGGCGACTGGCGGCGCCCCTACGACTACGGCGACCCGGAGGGCGAGGCGCTCGCGGTGCACCGCTCGGCCGGGCTGATCGACGTCTCCACACTGGGCAAGCTCCTCGTGCGCGGGCCGGAGGCGGGAGAGTTCCTCGACCGCCTGTATCCCAACCGCCATTCCAACCTGAAGCCGGGCCGCGTCCGCTACGGCGTGCTGACCTCCGATGCCGGCCGGATCATGGACGACGGGACCGTGACCAGGATCGACGAGGAGTCGTTCTACGTCACCACGACCTCCAGCGGCGCCGGTGCCGTCGAGCAGTGGTTCTCGTGGTGGCTGGCCGATTGGGGCATGGACGTCCATCTCGCCGACGTGACGCAGGCCGTCTCGGCGATCAACCTCGCCGGCCCGCGATCACGCGAGATCCTCACCCGGCTGACCGATCTGGACTGCTCGCCGGAGGCGTTCGCCTATCTCGACGCCCGCCACGCCCACGTGGCCGGCGTCCCCTGCCTGCTACTGCGGATCGGGTTCGTCGGCGAGCTCGGCTACGAGATCCACTTCCCGGCCGCGTACGGAGAGGATGTGTGGGACGCGGTCCTCGAGGCGGGCGTGCCGGAGGGGATCACGCCGTTCGGACTCGAGCCCCAGAGGGTCCTGCGGCTGCAGAAGCAGCACATCATCGTCGGCCAGGACACCGACTCCGAGTCGACGCCCTACGGCGCCGCGATGCCGTGGGCGGTGAAGCTCGACAAGGAGCAGGCGTTCATCGGCAAGTGGGCGCTCGCGCACGCGGCCGAGCACGCCGCGAGCACAGCGCTGGTCGGATTCACGCTCGCGAACGGGCGCGTTCCCACCGAGGGCGCGGTCGTGCTCGACGCGCTCGGCCACGCGGCCGGCCAGGTCACGAGCGCCCGCAGCTCGCGCCAGCTCGGACGCGTGATCGGGATGGCCTGGGTCCCGGCCGAGCTCGCGCAGGACGGGTCGACGATCACGATCCTCGACGAGGGTGCCCGGATCAGCGCCTCGGTCGTGACCGAGCCGTTCCATGATCCCGCCGGGGAGCTGCTGCGCTCGTGAGCCTCGACTTCACCGTTCCCGTCGCGAGGACGAACGAGCGGACCGCGCGCAGTCCGATCGAGCGGCTCGCGCGGGCCGCCGGCGCGCGGTTCGAACGCCACGGCGGCTGGAACGTGGCCGTCGCCTACGGCGCCGACGCTGCGCTCGAGACGGCGCGGATCTCCGACACGGTGGGGTTCTGCGACCGCTCTGCGCTGGCCAAGCTTGACATCCAGGCCGATCCCGAGGTGCTCTCGGAGCTCGTCAGCCGGGTCGGGGGCGGGATCACCCTCGAGCTCGGGCGGGCCTCGCGTGCGCCCGACGGCGCGACCTGGTGGTGCCCGATCACGCCTTCCCGCCTGCTCGTGCTGAGCGAGCCCACGTCGGGCTGGGACGTCCGCGCGGCGGTCGACGGCGCCGCGGCCGATGCCGCCGGTCGGTTCCTCACGGTGGCCGACGTCTCCTGCGGGCTCGCCGCGATGGCGCTTGTGGGTCCGGGCGCGAACGAGCTCCTGGCCCGGTTCTGTGCCATCGACGTGCGCCCCGCCGTCACGCCGGTGGCGGCGTTCCGGCCCGGGTCTGTGGCCCGCACCCCCGGGTATCTGCTGCGCGAGGGCGAGGAGCGACTGCTCCTGCTCGTCGGCTGGGCGCTCGGCGCCTACCTGTGGGAAGTGGTGGCCGATGCCGCCGCGAGCCTCGGCGGCGGCCCGGTCGGCTGCGAGGCGCTCGGCGTGGGGGCGGGTGGGGTGGGCGCCGGTGGGGTGGGCGCGGGCGCGCCGCTCGCCACCGACGCAGAGGCCGGCGTCGGCGAGGGGAGCGCGAATGCGTGAGATCTTCCGTCCCGGGCGCATGTGGCGCCGGCGGGGCGAGCTGCGCGACTCCTACGACGTCGTCATCGTCGGCGGCGGCGCCCACGGCCTCGCCACCGCGTATTACCTGGGGCAGCTCGGGGTCAAGAATGTGGCGGTGCTCGAGAAGGGGTACATCGGCTCGGGAGCCGCCGGTCGCAACACGACGATCCTGCGCTCGAACTACAAGACGCCCGAGGGCGCACGCTTCTATGACGCCTCGATCAAGATGTACGAGCGCCTGTCGCGGGAGCTCGAGTTCAACATGCTGTTCTCGCAGTGCGGCCACCTGACGCTCGCCCACACCGACCGGGCGATGTTCGTGATGGCCAACCGTGCCGAGGTCAACCGGTTGCACGGGATCGACTCCACGCTCGTGGATACGGCGGAGGTCAAGCGCCTGTGCCCACCGCTGAACGTGTCCGAGGATGCGACATATCCGGTCATGGGCGCGCTCTATCACCCGCCCGGCGGGATCATCCGGCACGACGCCGTCGTCTGGGGCTACGCCCGGGGCGCCGACCGGGCCGGGGTCGAGATCCACCCCTACACCGAGGTCACCGGCTTCGAGCGCTCCGGGGAGAAGATCACCGCCGTGCGCACCAACCGGGGCACCGTGCGCGCCGGGCAGGTCGTCAACGCCACCGCCGGCTGGAGCTCGCTGGTCTGCGAGCTGGCCGGCGTCGAGCTGCCGATCACCACCCACATCCTCCAGGCCTGCGTCACCGAGCCGGTCAAGCCGCTGCTCGACGTTGTGATCGTCTCCTCGCAGATGCACGTCTACATCTCGCAGTCCGACCGCGGCGAGTTCGTGATGGGCTCCGAGATCGAGCCGTGGACCACGTACCGCATGCAGGGCACCCTGAACTTCCTTCAGGACCTCACCCGCCACACCCTCGAGCTGTTCCCGCAGCTCGAGCACGCCCGGCTACTGCGGAGCTGGGCCGGCCTGTGCGACCTCTCGCCCGACTACAGCCCGATCCTCGGGCGCACCGAGGTCGAGAACTTCCACGTCAGCGCGGGCTGGGGGACCTACGGCTTCAAGGCGGCGCCGATCGTGGGCCGGACGCTCGCCGACCTCGTCCAGACAGACACGACGCCCGAGCTGATCGCACCGTTCGCGCTGGAGCGCTTCTACGAGGATCGGCTGGTGTCCGAGCTCGCCGCGGCCGCCGTCAGTCATTGATGGCCTACGTACCGGCGGAACCGGCGCGCGGGGCCGAGCACACGGCGGTGCTGCTGATCTCCTGCCCCGACGGTCCCGGAATCGTCGCGGCGGTGTCCCGCTTCCTGTTCGAGCTCGACGCCAACATCGTCTCCTCGGACCAGTACTCGACCCATCCCGAGCGCGGCGCCTTCTTCATGCGCCTGGCGTTCTACGCGCCGTCGCTGGACCCGGACCGGGCCGGGTTCGAGGCCGCCTTCGCCGAGCTCGCCGAACGGTTCAGGATGGACTGGCGCGTGTCGTATGCGCGCGAGCGCCGTCGGGTCGCGCTGATGGCCTCGCGCGAGGACCACTGCCTGGTCGACCTGCTGTGGCGCCACCGGCGGGGCGAGCTCGAGATGGACGTGGCCTGCGTGATCTCCAACCACCCGGACCTGCGCGGCGAGGCCGAGTCGCTCGGGGTCCCGTACCACCACGTGCCGGTCGGGCGTGACAGCAAGCCCGAGGCCGAGGCGCGCGCGCTGGAGCTGATCGGCGATGTCGATCTGGTCGTGCTCGCCCGCTACATGCAGATCCTCAGCGGCGACTTCCTGGCCCGGCTCGGCTGCCCCGTGATCAACATCCATCATTCGTTCCTGCCCGCGTTCGCCGGCGCCGACCCCTACCGCCGCGCCTACGACCGCGGCGTCAAGCTGATCGGCGCCACGGCCCACTACGTGACCGAGGATCTCGACGAGGGCCCGATCATCGAGCAGGACGTGCAGCGCGTCGGCCACGGCTACACGGTCGAGGATCTGGCGCGCATCGGACGCGACCTCGAGCGCCTCGTCCTTGCGCGCGCCGTGCGCGCCCATCTCGACGACCGCGTCCTGGCCCACGACGGGCGGACGATCGTCTTCTAGGCGCCCGCGGTGGCCAGGAACCGCTCGCACAGCCCGCGGCCGAGGTCGTTCCAGGCCCCGATCTTGGCCTCGCTCTCCCGGCGCAGCGCGTCGGGATCGAGGCCGATCGCGACCGCGTCCTCGTCGCTGCGGTAATCCTCGATCCAGCCGTCGAGGTCGGCCGCTGTGACCTCGGCGTGGAACTGGATCCCCCACGCCCGCTCGCCGATCCGATAGGCCTGCAGGCAGGTCGCGTTCCGCGCCAGGGCGGTCGCTTCCGGCGGCGGCGCGCACGCATAGCTGTGCCATTCGAGCGCCTCGAATCCCGGCCCGAGGGGGCCCAGCACGGGATCCGCCGCGCCGGCGGGCGTCAGTTCCACCGGACACCAGCCGATCTCGGGCCGGGTGGCGCGGCGCACCGCGCCGCCGCCCGCTCCGGCCAGCAGCTGCGCGCCCAGGCAGACCGCGAGGGTGGGCACGCCGCGTTCGACGAGCTCCGCGAGCAGCACGCGCTCGCCCTCCATCCAGTCGTGCCTCTGCCCCTGGTCGGGATGCATCGCGCCGCCGAACGCGAGCACGGCGTCGTAGGCGGCGGGACTGCGGGCCGGTGGCCCGGCCCACGGCTCCCATGTGTCGAGCCGGGCGGCGGCGGCGTCGATCGCCTCGGTGAACACCCCCGGGCCGGCATCACGCTGGTGGACGATCGCCAGGACGCGCACCCGCAGTAGTGTGACGACGCGGAGCCGGGGGCGGCTCAGGCGGCGCGGCTGCGGCCGTAGCGGAGCCGCCCGGGCAGCAACGGGACCAGCACCCGCTTGGCGTACTCCGCGCCGCCGACCAGGGCGAGGCCGCGCAGCGGATCCCACGAGAACCCGTACTGCCGGCGGACACCGGGCGGCAGCAGGCCGACGGTGATGAAGTTGGCCAACTCCAGCAGCGGTCGCGCCGCCAGCGGCACCGGCGGCCGCATCACGATCTGGATCGAGAGCTCCCGCGCCTCGTCGGTCACGTGCAGCTCGTCGCCGTCGAGCATGCGCTGCATGTACGCCCGCAGCGTGGTCACGTCGGCCGGCATCTGGTTCGGCTCGAGCCCGAAGAGGGCGCCGATCAGCCGCTGGTCCTGCCAATAGGCCTCGCGCTCGTCGTCGCTGAGCGAGCCGACGTAACGCTCATACACGACCAGACTCGAGTCGACGAGCGAGGCGAAGATCCACAGCAGCAGTTCAGGATCATCGGCGGCGTAGGCCGTGCCGGCGGCGTAGCGCCCGACCGGCGCGTCGATCGTTCCACGCACGCGCCGGTGCAACGCCCTGACGCGGCGGGTCGTGCGGTCGGCGAGCTCCCGGGAGCCGAACGTGATCAGATCCAGGATCGCCGCGGTGCGGCGAAGCCGCTCGTAGGGCTCCTCGAGTGATCCGGTCTGGGCGAAGAAGCCGGCGAACGCGAGCGGGTGCGCGGCCTGCATCAGCAGGGCCCGCGGACCGCCGAGGGCGACCACCTGCTCACGGTGCACGCGGCGCACCATCGATTGATCGTTGAAATAGCTCGCGGTGGGCATCATCGCTATGTACGTATCCGGCGGCTCGGGCGGATCTGACTCCCGGCTCGCATGTCTCTACGCTGAGGGCGATGTCCAATCGCACACTGGTCAAGGGACTCGCCGGCCTGCGGATCGCCTACGCCGCGGGGCTGCTCGCCGCGCCCGGCCGGGTGGCGAGCCCGTGGATCGGAGCCGCCGCGCGCGACGCCGGCGGCGCCGTGGCCGTCCGCGGCCTGGCGGCGCGAGACGCGGCGCTGTCGTTCGGCATGTTGCTGCCCGGGTCACCGCGGCCGTGGCTCGTGGCCTGCGCGCTGTGCGACGCCGTCGACGTCGGTGCGGCGCTGCTGGCGGACTCGGGACCGTTGCCGCCGCGGGCCAAGCTCGCCACGGTCCTCGTGGCCGGCGGCTCCGGCCTCGCCGCCGCGCTGCTGGCCGCACAGGCCGCGTAGTGCGGGGCCGTTGAGAGCGCGGACGCCCGACCGGATGCGCGAAGTACTCTCTTATGCGCGTCTAAGTAATTCATCACCTGGTTCTAAACCACGACCCGTAGCGTGCTCGAGCACGCGATGACTGGACCAAAGCACCTATGGTCGGGCGACTGGGCCCGCGAGTCCGAGGAATCCGCAGCCGGATCGCCGCCGCCCGCGCGCACCGAGCCGGTGCGGGCTCCCGCTCCGCCTCGCCCTGAGCCCGTTCACGCCCCCGTTCCGCCTCGCTCTGAGCCGGTTCGGGCCCCGGTTGCGCCTCGCTCCGGCGCGGCCGAGCCCCGCAGGGCGCCGCAATCGCCCCCGGCCGCGACGGCACCCGAGCGACCCTGGCGGGCGGCGCGACGCGCCGGCACCGGGGCGCTGCTGGTCCTGGCGTTGATCGCGGTCGGCGGGGTCGCGATCGCGTCCGGGGTCTTTGATCGAAGCACCAACGCCACGGCATCCGCGACGAGCGTACCGCCGTCCAACCCGAGCCCGACCCCGGCGTTCGCGCCGGCACGGCCCTGGATGGGGCTGACGGCCACGAGCTCGGCCTCCCAGCCCGGAGCGCTCGTCACGCAGGTCACATCGGGCGGCCCGGCCGATCAGGCGGGCCTGCGGGCCGGCGACGTGATCCTCGCGGTCAATGCCCGACCGATCACCGGACCCGCGGACATCGGCGGCGTGATCGATGGGCTCCCGACCGGCTCCGAGGTGCTGCTGCAGATCGATCGCGGCGGACAGCTGTCAACCGTCGGCGTCACGCTGGCGCCAAAGCCGGCTGGTACACCGTGAGCTTCGCCGCGCCGCTGTTCCTTCTCGCCCTGGTCGCGGTTCCGCTGCTGGTGCTCGCCTACATGCGGACCCAGCGTCACCGCGGCGCCTCCGTCGCCGCCTTCACCACCGCCCGGATGGCGCCGTCGTCGCTGCCCAACCGGCCCGGCTGGCGGCGCCACGTGGCGATGGCCGCTTTCGGGCTCTCGTTGCTGGTGCTGATCGTGGCGGCGGCCCGGCCCCAGGCCAAGGTGACCGTGCCCGTCAAGCGCAGCTCGGTGATGCTGTTGATCGACACCAGCGCCTCGATGGCGTCGACCGACGTTGCCCCGACGCGGCTCGCCGCGGTGGAGAAGGCCGCCAACCGCTTCCTCGATCGCGTGCCCAGCCGTGTCGACGTCGGGCTGATGGCGTTCAAGAAGTCGCCCACGATCGTGCGGGCACCGAGCACCGATCGTCAGGCCGTGCGATCGGACCTGTCACAGCTGCAGCCCGGCGGCGGGACGGCGATCGGCACCGCGTTGCAGTCCACCCTGCGCATCCTCACCGGCATGCCCCCCGCCAAGCGGCCTCCCTCGGCGATCGTCCTGCTCTCCGACGGAACCTCGGATGCCGGGATCGACCAGCTCACCGAGGCCCGCCAGTCCGGCCGCCTCCACATCCCCATCTACACCGTCGCGCTCGGCACGCCGAACGGCACGATCACCGTGCACACCGCGCGCGGGACCGCCGTGCACGCCGCGCCGCCGTCTCCGCAGGCGCTGGCACAGATCGCCCAGGCCGCGGGCGGACAGGCGTTCACGGCTCAGAGCTCGGGTGACCTCAGCGCCGTCTACGACCACCTGGGCACTCAGCTCGGGCACAAGACCGTCAACCAGGAAATCACGGCGAGCTTTGCCGGCGTGGGACTCGTGCTGCTGCTGGTCGGCGGCGCGCTGTCGCTGCTGTGGCTGCGCCGGCTCGTCTAAAGGAGAACCACCGACACCATGTACGACAACGATCCGACCATTCCCCAGGGCGAGACGCCCGGCCCGGGACGCCAAGAGGCGCGGGCCGCACTGCAGGAGGCCCTGTACGAAATCAAGCGGGTGATCGTGGGGCAGGACGCGATGCTGGAGCGGCTGCTGGTCAGCCTGCTGGCGCGCGGCCACGTGCTCCTGGAGGGTGTCCCCGGCCTGGCCAAGACACTCACCGTCAAGACCTTGGCCGACGTGCTCGGCGGCACGTTCAGCCGCGTGCAGTTCACGCCTGACCTGGTGCCGGCCGACCTGGTCGGAACCCGCGTGTACCGGCCCGACACGGGACGGTTCGACACCGAGCTCGGGCCCGTGTTCGGGAATTTCCTGCTCGCCGACGAGATCAACCGCGCGCCGGCGAAGGTGCAGTCGGCTCTGCTCGAGGTCATGCAGGAGCAGCAGGTCACGATCGGCGGGACCACCTACCCGGTGCCGGAGCCGTTCATCGTGATGGCGACCCAGAACCCGATCGAGTCCGAGGGCACCTATCCGCTCCCCGAGGCCCAGGTCGACCGCTTCCTGATGAAGATCGTCGTCGACTACCCGTCGACCGGCGAGGAGGCCGCCGTCGTGGGCCGGAGCCTCGGCGACCCGGCCGAGGTCTCCCGCTGCCTGACGCTCGAGGACCTGCGGCGCTACACCCAGGCCACCCAGACGGTGGTCGTCGATCGAGACGTGATCGGCTACGCCGTGGCGCTGGCCGACGCCACCCGGCGGCCGGCCGAATACGGGCTCGATGACATGGAGGGGCTGATCGAGTACGGGGCAAGCCCCCGCGGGCCGATCGGGCTCGTGCAGGCGGCGCGCGCGCTGGCCCTGCTCCGCGGCCGCGGCCACGTCGCCGCGCAGGACGTCCGAGACCTCGCCTCCGACGTACTGCGCCACCGGCTGGTGCTGTCCTACGACGCGCTCAGCGAGGGCGTCACGGCCGACGAGCTGCTCGAGCGAGTGCTCGGCGCAGTGCAGTCGCCGCAGGAGGACCACCTCACCCGCACCCGGGCGGCATGACACCGTCGGCACTCGCACCGCCGGCGGCCCGTCAGGGCCCCGGTCCCATGCCGCGCGCGCTGGTCGAGGCGCTCGATCCGATGATCACTCGCCTGATCTCCCGGATGCTGCCCGGCGATCGTCGGGCCGCCGGCGTCGGTGTCGGCGTCGAGCTCTCGCAGCTGCGCCCGTACGTGGTCGGGGACGATGTGCGTCACATCGACGCCGCCGCCACCGCTCGCACCGGGCAGCCGCACGTGCGGCTGCACGTCCCCGAGCGGGCGATGACGACCTGGATCGCGCTCGACCTGTCGCCCTCGATGGCGTTCGGCACGGCGGAGCGGCTGAAGGCCGACGTCGCGGAAGGTGTCGCGCTCGTGCTCACCCGGATCGGGATCCGGCGGGCCGGCGCCGTCGGCGTGGTCGCATTCGGCGCCGGCACGCCGCGGCTGCTGCCTCCGAGGGCCTCCAAGCCCGGGATCGTGGCCGTGCGGCGCCTGCTCGAGGAAGGCGTCACGCCCGACGGTCAGGGCGACGCCCATGCCATGGGCGACGCGCTGGTCCGGCTGGCCAAGCTGGCCCGCCAGCCCGGGTTGGTCGCGGTGATCTCCGACTTCCGCGACCAGGAAGGCTGGATCCGGCCGCTCGGCGCGCTGCGCGCCCATCATTCCGTGCTCGCCATCGAGATCGGCGACCCGCGGGAGCGGGAGATCCCGGCGCTCGGGCGTCTGGCCCTGATCGACCCCGAGAGCGGGCGCCGCGTCGAGGTCGACACCTCGCGTCGCAAGGTGCGCGAGCGCTTCGCCGCGCTCGAGCGCGAGCGCCGCGCCGAGATCGCCCGTGAGCTCCGGCGCCTCCGGGTCGAGCACGTGGTGCTCGACACCGACCAGCCGTGGCTGCTCGAGCTGGGGCGGCGGCTGCGATGAGCTTCAACTCCCCCGTCTGGCTGCTGGGCCTGCTGGTGATCCCGGTCGCGCTGGTCGCGTATCGCATCGCGCGCCGGCGACCGAACCGCTACGCGGTCAGGTACACCGCCGTCTCCACGCTCAGCCTCGCCGCGGCGGCGATCCCGGATCGCCGCCGCCACATCCCGGCCGTGCTGGCCCTGGCCGCGGGGGCGGCCCTGATCGTCGCGCTGGCCAAGCCGCACACGACCGTGCGGGTCCCGGTTCAGGAGGCGTCGGTGATGCTGGTGACCGACCACTCCGGCTCGATGCAGGCCAACGACGTCCAGCCCACCCGGCTCGCCGCCGCCGACCGCGCCGCGAACACGTTCATCGATCAGCTGCCCTCCGCCGTGCGCGTCGGCGCTGTCGCCTTCTCGAGTTCGCCCGATGGCGTTCAGGCCCCGAGCACCGACCACCAGGCCGCCCGTCAGGTCATCGACAACCAGGTGGCCAACGGCGCCACTGCCACCGGCGATGCCCTGTCGCTCGCGCTCGGGCTCGTGCACCAGGGGGCCAAGAAGCCGCCTCCGTCGGCGATCGTCCTGCTCTCCGACGGCGCCGCCAACACGGGCCAGGACCCGATCACGGTCGCGCGCCAGGCCGCCGCCGAGAAGGTCCCGATCTACACCGTCGCCCTGGGCACCCCCGGCGCGACGATCAGCAATCCCGCCGATCCGTTCGGCGGCGCGGTCGACGTCTCACCCGATCCCCAGCTCATGGCCCAGATCGCCCAGACCTCCGGCGGCCGCACCTTCAACGCCCAGGACGCCGGCAGCCTCGGCTCGATCTACAAGAACCTCGGCTCCCAGCTCGGAACCCGCAGCGTCTCGCACGAGGTGACAGCCTCGTTCGCGGTGGCGGGAATGGTGCTGCTGCTGCTGGCCGGGGTCACCTCGCTGCGGTGGGTGGCGCGGTTGCCGTAGGGGTGGGTGGCGCCGGCGGGGTGCCGGGTGGCGGCGGGGTTGTGCCGGCCGGCGCCGGCGGGCCGGCGGCTTTGCGGTTGTGGGGGTGGAGCGGCTGGCGTAGACGGCTTGCTGGGGAAAGGAGTCGGATGACCGTGCGGCGGCCCGGCCCTCGGGACCAGAGGGCCGATGGTCCATCAAGCGCGGCGGCCAGGGGCGGAGGAAGCCGGGCCGACACCGCCAATTCTCCATAGCGAATCCAGTGCATCGAGGCCCGGGGTCCACGACGCCGGGCGGCGAGCGACCCCGCCGCGATCATCCCGAGCGCGAGCAGCTTCCCGCGCTACACGCTGATCCGATGAGCGTGCGAGCGCTGGTCGCCGCGCTGTGCGCAACCGCATCTGCGGCCGTGCCGGGCGCGGTCGCCGCCGGCGCCTCGACGCATTCGCCGGCCCGGCTGCTCGTGAAGTGAGACGCCCCGGCTCGGCGCGCCGGCAACCGCGACGGGTCCGAGTCGTCAGGCGGCCTGGCGCCGGCACTGACCGCAGATGCAGTGGCGGCCGTGCACCGGCGAGCAGTTGATACCGGCCATCGCCGGATGGCGGCGGCGGGGCTCTTCGGGGCTCGAATGGGCGACGGGGGCCAGCGACACGGTGCGTGTGCGGCGGCGGTTGCCTGGGGTGCGGATCAGGCGTGTGAGTGACATGGCGGACAGGTGGTGGGGAGCATACGAACGGTGTCGGCAGAATCCGGGTCGCTCTGAAGGCGTATTGACTACGGTTCTCCCGGCCGTATGGATCAGCCCGAATCCCCGGTCCGCGGCACGCGTCATACTCGCCGCGTCAACGTCTCGATCGACCTCCACTGTCACATCCTGCCGGCCCTCGACGACGGCGCCCGGGATCTCGACGACGCGATCGCGATGGCCCGGCAGGCCGAGGCGGACGGGATCGAGGCGATCTGCGCCACGCCGCACATTCGCCATGATCACGACGTGCGGATCGGCGAGCTGCCTGACCGCCTGGCGGAGCTCTCGGCCGCACTCAGCCAGGCGGGCTGCCGCACGCGCATCCTGCCCGGCGCCGAGGTCGCGGCGACGGCGCTGGATGGACTCGACGAGCCGGAGCTCGCGGCGTGCGGCCTCGGCGGCTCGCGCCGCTGGGTGCTGCTCGAGCCCGCTCCGGGCCCGCTCGACGATCGCTTCGACGCGGCCGTCGCGGCGCTGGCGGCGAGGGGCCGGCGGGCGCTGATCGCGCATCCCGAGCGGCACCTGACTGCCGACCTGGTGGAGCGACTGCGGGGGCTGGTCGCCCGCGGCGCGCTCGTTCAGGCGACGGGGGCCTATCTGACCGACGCGGCGGCCGGTGCGGGGCTGCTGACCCTGGCCCGCGCGGGGGTCCTCCACGTGCTCGGCAGCGATGCGCACTCCTCGCGCGCCGGGCGCCCCGTGGCACTGGCCGCTGCGGCGCAGGCGCTGGCCAGCACCGAGCCGACCCGCACGCACTTGGACTGGGTGGCGCGGACGGCTCCGCGGGCGATCGTCGCGGGGCAGGACCTCGCGCCGCCGTTCTGAGCCGGCGGCCGCCGGCTATGCCGCGTGCCCGGCCGCCGCGAACGGCCGCACGACCACGTGACCGGCGAGCTCCTCGACGACGTCGCGCCTGCCGCTCCCGAGCCCGTGCCGGAGGAAGTTGCCCGAGCCGGCGGCGGCGCCCAGCACGAGCGCCTCGCGCAGTGGCATTCCTCGCGCGCAGGCGGCGGCGATCGCCCCGGTCATGGCGTCGCCGCACCCCTCGTGGAACCCGTGGGGGAAGGCCGGGGGGACGATCTCGAACGGCTCGCCGTCACTCGGCGCCACCAGGATCGGAGCCTCGGCGCGGGTCACCACGACCGTTCCAGCGCCCGCCTCGAGCAGGCGCCGGGCCGCGACGAGCGCGAGCGGGCCGTCGACGGGACCGGACACGTACTCGGCGAGCTCCCAGTCGTTGAGCTTGACGAGATCGACGCCAGCGCGCAGGGCGTGATCGAGCCGAGGGGTCGAGAGGTCGGCGATGACCGGGACTCCCCCCGCGCGGGCCGCGCCGGCCACCGTCTCGTACACCTCCTCGGGCAGACCATCGCCCGGATACGGGTTGCACATGACCAGAACCGCGCTGTCCAGCGTCGCGGCGCAGGTGGCGGCGACGAGGTCGTCGAGCTCGTGGCGGTGCGGCGGTGGTCGCCGTGCCATCGCCAGCAGGAGGCGTTCGGGGCCGCGGCGATCGGTGACGTAGCTCCCGCTCGCACCGGCCGTACGTACGATGCGATCTTCGCCCGGCAGCGCCTCGAGCAGCGGGCGCAGGGTGGCGCCCGTCTCGCCCCCCGCCAGGCAGCACAGGACCGGCCAGGCGCCGAGCTCGGCGACCATCCTCGCTGCCCAGACGCCCTGCCCGGCGGCGTGGATGTGCACGTCGTCGGCTTCGCCGCAGGTCTCGATCACGATGCTGAGCAGTGGATCGGGGCCGAAGATCGTCACGCGCGGACGTTGCACCGGGTCCATGTCGACCCGAGTGTGGTCCCGGCCGGGGGGCACGACATCAGCGTCCTCCCCTGATGTCCGTACGTACTTACCGCCGATTTCAGTACGTCCGCAGCGCGCCGGCCCCGCCGCAGCGCGCCGGCCCAGGCGGTCAGTCGAACATCAGCACGCTGCGGATCCCGTCCTGGCGCTCCATCAGCTCGAACCCCTCATTGACCTGCTCGAGGCTGAGGCGGTGGGAGATGAAGGGATCGACGTCGAGCTTGCCGTCGAGGTAGAGCGAGATGAACTCCGGGACCTGATCGCGGCCCTTGACGCCGCCGAACGAGGTCCCGCACACGCGGCGGCCGGTGATCAGGTACCGGGGTACGACATCGAGCGTCTCACCCTTGCCGGCGACTCCGGCGACCGTGCACAGGCCCCAGCCCATGCGCGCTGCCTCGACCGCCTGGCGCATGATCGCGACCAGCCCGGTCGCCTCGAACGTGTAGTCGGCGCCGAAGCCGGCGGTCTCCTCGAGCACGCGCGCCACCGTCTCCTCGCCGCCGATCCAGACGTCAGTGGCACCCTGGCCGCGGGCCAGCTCGAGGCGCTCGGGCGACATGTCGACGCAGATGATCCGCTCGGCGCCCTGGAGGCGGCAGCCGGCGACCGCGCCGAGCCCGACCATGCCCGCGCCGAATATCACGCACGTCGCGCCGCGCTCGACCTTGGCTGTGTTGACGGCCGCGCCGAGCCCGGTCGAGAGGCCGCAGGCGAACAGCGCGGCGCGATCGGGCTCGGCCTCGAGCGAGATGTTGGCCAGCGCGATCTCGGGCATCACCGTGTACTCCGCGAACGTGCTCGTGCCCATGAAGTGACGAATCGGCTCGCCGTCCCGGGAGAGGCGCGTCGTGCCGTCGGGCAGATAGCCGAGGTTCTGCTGCTCGCGGATGGCCACGCAGAGATTTGTCTTTGGGCTCAGGCAGTGCACGCATTCGCGGCACTGGGGCGAGAAGAGGGTCACGACCTGGTCTCCGGGCCTGACGCTCGTCACGCCGGCGCCGACGCGCTCGACGATCCCCGCACCCTCGTGCCCGAGCACGGTCGGCGCGTAGCCTGACGGGTCCACCCCCGAGGCGGTGTACATGTCGGTGTGGCACACGCCGCACGCGCGCAGGCGCACGAGCGCCTCGCCCGGTCCGGGCTCGGCCAGGTCGACCTCGGTCACATTGAGCGGCCGGCCGAACTCCTCCAGCACCGCGGCGCGGATCTTCACCCTCGAACTCCTCTCTCGTCGTGGCCCGACCGCAACACTATTGGGCCGCCGCCGCGCGGTAGCGCTCCATCGCCCGCTTACGCTCGACGGCATGGTCGACGATCGGAGCCGGATAGTCCGATCCGATCACGCAGCCCGCCTCGCGCTGCTCCGACTCGCTCATCCGCCACGGCTCGGCGAGGTGCTCGTCGGGCACGTCGCGCAGCTCAGGCACCCAGCGGCGCACGTACTCGCCCCCGGGGTCGTGGCGGCGCTGCTGGGAAATCGGGTTGAGCAGGCGCCGGAAGTACGGAGCCGAGTCGGTCCCCACCGAGGCGATCCACTGCCAGTTGCCGTTGTTGTTGGCCTCGTCGCCGTCGATCAGGCGGGCCATGAAGTACCGCTCCCCGGTGCGCCAGTCGAGGTGCAGGTCCTTGGTCAGGAACGACCCCACCACGAGCCGGGCCCGGTTGTGCATCCAGCCCGTCTCGAGCAGCTCGCGCATGCCGGCGTCGACGAGTGGGTAGCCGGTCTGACCCTGCTGCCAGGAGTCGAGCAGCTCCGCGTCCTGCACCCACTCGAGCGCGCGGTAGCGCTGCTGCATCTCGTGTCGGGCCACCTCCGGGTGAAACAGCAGCACGTGGGCGTAGAAGTCGCGCCAGCACAGTTGCCGGCGGTAGGCGGCGGGGCCGTCCCCCTTCCGGGCCGCGACCCGCTGCTCGAGCTCGCGCACCGAGACGCAGCCGAAATGCAGGTACGGAGACAGGCGCGAGGTCCCGCCGGCCAGGCGGTCATGGTGCTCGGCGTAGTCGGCCACCCCATCCTCGAGCCAGGACTCCATCGCCTCGCGTCCGGCAGGCTCGCCGGGCGAGACGAGGCGAGCAGGCGGGTCGCCGGCGCCGAGCGCGGCGGCGGAGGGCACGCGCTCGCGAGCGATCCCCGACGGCAGCGACAGCGCCGCCGGAGGAGCCTCAACCGCGCGCCGGTCGGCCTGGATCCAGGCCCGGTAGAAGGGCGTGAAGACCTTGTAGGGATTGCCGAGCGTGGTGCGGATCGCACTCACTTTGGCGGCGAAGTTGCCCGGGCAGACGACGACCTGGGGGCCGACACCGGCGACGGCCTGACGCACGCGCTCGTCACGGACGCGCGCATATGGCGAGACGTCGTTGGCCCAGTAGATCGTGTCCGCGCCGGCCTGGAGGGCCAGCCGGGGAAGCTCCTCCCAGGGACGTCCTTCGCGGATCACGAGACCGGCGCCGAGGCCCTGCAGGGTGGCGTCGAGCTCGCGCAGACAGCCGTGCAGGAAGGCCGCCCGGGCGGGGGAGGGGAAGCGGCCGCGGAGGATGGCCGGGTCCAGGACGAACACCGGCACGACGTGCTCGTGCCCGCGCGTGGCGAGGCTCAGCGCCGGATGATCATGGGTTCTGAGGTCTCGCCGAAGCCAGACCAGTGCGGTCGACGCCATCCTGGCGATATAGCACGGGAGCACTCGCGCCGGCGCGCCGATCACCGGGCGAGGGCCGCTCCGGGTGTCAGCGCGCCTGGGTGTCGAGCGCGTCGATCAGCAGGCTGAGCATCCGCTGCCACGCGGTGGGCTCGACCCTCTTGGCGGCCCGGGTGGCGGCGAACAGCAGCTTGAGGTCGGCCGTGCTCGCGTCCGCCCGCAGCCGCCCCTCCGCCCGAGCTGCGGCCAGCAGCAGCTCCAGCGCTTCGGACGCCCGCTCGGCGGCGGCTTGCACCTCGGCATGATCGGCGACCGCGACTCGCGCCTCGCCCAGGAAGTCATCGCAGGACTGGCGCTCGACCAGCGCCCACAGCATCTCGGTCAGCGCCGACCAGCGGTCCCCGTCGCGGGCAGCCGCGGCGGTCGCGGCGTCGGCGATCTGGTCGAGCCGCCGGACGACCAGCGCGGCCAGCAGCTCGCGCTTGGACGGGAACTGCCGGTAGACGCTCGCCACCCCGGCGCCGGCGGCGGCCGCTATCGCCGGCATCGACGCGTCGAGCCCGGCGGTCGAGAACACCTCGGCCGCGGCGCCGAGAAGCCGCTCGCGCTTGCCTTCCCCGTCGAGCTCCGTCCAGCCAGCCGGACGATCCAGAGCCGGAATGCTCATTCCGCTAGAGTACTTCGTCGCCGTTCTCCGCGTGCGTTTTCGAGTCCGTACGAGCCTGGGGAGTCTCATCCGCCGATGAGCGAGACGACAACCGAACGCGTTCATCCGAACATCATCCTGGCCGTGGTCTCGCTCGCGGGGCTGGCCTACGCCGTCCTCAGCTCGTCGGTGATCCCGGCGCTGCCGACGATCCAGCACAGCCTGGGCGCCTCCGAGACCAGCGTGACCTGGCTGCTGACCGGCTACCTGCTGTCGGCCTCGGTCGCGACCTCGATCATCGGCCGCCTCGGCGACATGTACGGCAAGGAGAAGCTGCTCCTCTACACGCTCGGCATTCTGGCCGTCGGGACCCTGCTCGCGGCCGTCTCGACGACACTCGGGGTGCTGATCGTGGCCCGCGTGATCCAGGGTGCGGGCGGCGGCATCTTCCCGCTCGCGTTCGCGATCATGCGCGACGAGTTCCCGGCCGAGCGGGTCGCGGGCAGCATCGGCCTGATGTCCTCGATCCTCGGCATCGGCTCGGGGATCGGGATCGTCACCGGCGGCCTGATCGTCGAGCACCTGAGCTGGCACTGGCTGTTCTGGATCCCGCTCGTGATCACGATCATCGCCGCCGCCGCCACGTGGCGCTACATCCCCGAATCGCCGGTGCGCGTGCCGGGGCGGGTCAACTGGCTGGCGGCGTCGCTGATGACCGTCGGCATCAGCCTCGTTCTGATCGCGATCAGCGAGACGACGACCTGGGGCTGGGGCTCCCCGAAGACGCTCGGCCTGCTCGCCGTCGGGCTGGCGGTCTGCGCCGCCTGGATCTGGGTCGAGGTGCACAGTCGCGAGCCGTTGATCGACATGACGATGATGCGGATCCGGGGCGTCTGGACGACCAACGCGGCCGCCTTCCTGCTCGGCGCCGGCATGTATTCGTCGTTCATCGTCTTCCCGCAGTTCGCACAGCTGCCGAAGAGCACCGGCTTCGGCTTCGGCGCCTCGGTCGTCGTCTCCGGTCTCTACCTGCTGCCCTCCACGCTGGGCATGGGTCTGCTCGGCTCGCTCGCCGGCAAGGTCGCGCACCGCTTTGGATCGAAGTTCGCGCTCGTGGCCGGAAGCGGGATCACCGCTGCGGCGTTCGCGCTGCTCGCGGTGCAGCACGGCCACCCGTACGACATGCTGATCAGCGCCTTCCTGCTCGGCGTCGGGATCGGACTCGCGTTCTCGGCGCTCGGGAACCTGATCGTGCAGGCGGTGCCGCCGGGGCAGACGGGCGTGGCCAGCGGCATGAACACGGTGATGCGGACCCTCGGTGGCGCGCTGGGGGGCCAGATCGCGGCCACCTTCATCGTCAACAACACCGTCCACGGGCAGCCCACCGTGACCGGCTTCTCGGCCACGTTCCTGATGGCCACGGGTTTCCTGGTCCTGTGTGTGCTCGCGAGCCTGCTCGTGCCGGGTCGCGCTGCCCAGCAGCAGTCCGCGCTCGCGCGCGAGCGCGGACTCGCGCCGGCGGAAGTCGGCTAGTGGTCGCGCCGGCCTCGCTCGATCAGCAGCCGTTCGGCGTCACCTGGGTGCTCGACGAGCCGATGGCGCGCAGCTCCCACGCGCTCGTCGACAAGGGCCGGGTGTGGCTGATCGACCCCACGGACGAGCCCGAGGCACTCGACCGGGCGCTCGCGCTCGGCCGGCCGGTCGCCGTGCTGCAGTTGCTCGATCGCCACGGCCGTGACTGTGCGGCGATCGCGGCCGGGCTCGGCGTGCCCCACGTGATCGTTCCTCCGGTTCTCGTCGACACGCCGTTCACGATCGTCTCCGTGGTCGACAACCGCCTGTGGCGCGAGGTCGCGCTGTGGTGGCCGGCGCAGGGCCTGCTGGTCGTCCCCGAGGCGATCGGGACCTCGCCCGGCTTTGCGCCGGGGCCCGCCGGCGCGGGGGTGCACGTCGGGCTGCGGCTGCGGCCGCCCCGCGGCCTCGCCGGCTATGTGCCCGCGCACCTGCTCGTGGGACATGGCCCCGCGCTGCATGGATCGACGGCGGCGGTTGCGCTGCGCGAAGCGCTCGACCGCTCCAAGAGCGACCTGCCTCGCGCCGTCGTGGCGATCGGCAAGACCGCGGTGGACGCCGCGCGGCGCTGAGCGTGGCGACGCCGGCCGTCCGGAGCGGGCAAACATCCCCGGGGGTCTCGGCCTCCGATCCTCGCGGCGACCACTACAAGTGGATCGCGCTGTCGAACACGACGCTGGGCGTGCTGCTGGCGACGCTCGACGCCTCGATCACGCTGATCGCGATGCCGGACATCTTCCGCGGCATCCATCTGGATCCGCTGGTGCCCGGCAACAGCTTCTACTTGCTGTGGATGATCCTCGGCTTCCTCGTCGTCTCGAGCGTGCTGATCGTCAGCCTCGGCCGACTCGGCGACATGTTCGGGCGCGTGCGCATGTTCAACCTCGGCTTCGTCATCTACACCGTGGCCTCGCTGCTGTTGACGATCGACTGGATGACGGGCCGCGCCGGCGCGCTCTACCTGATCGTGTTCCGGATCATGCAGGGAGTGGGGGCGGCGTTCCTGCTCGCCAACGCCGCGGCCATCATCACCGACGCCTTCCCCTCCGACCAGCGCGGAATGGCCCTGGGCATCCAGAACATCGTCGGCGTCAGCGGGATGTTCATCGGCCTGATCCTGGGTGGCCTGCTCGCGCCGATCGACTGGCGCATGGTGTTCCTGATCTCGGTCCCGTTCGGCCTCTTCGGCACGGTGTGGGCGTACCTCAAGCTCGAGGAACGTTCAACGCCGCGTCGCGCCCCGATCGACTGGGCCGGCAACATCACCTTCGCCCTCGGCCTGATCCTGATCATGGTCTCGGTCACATACGGCATCCGGCCCTACGGCGGCCATCCGACCGGATGGGGCAGCCCGCGCGTGATCGCGCTGCTCAGCTCCGGCGCCGTCCTGCTCGTCGCTTTCGTCCTGATCGAGCGCCGCGTGGCCAATCCGATGTTCAAGCTGCCGCTGTTCAAGATCCGGGCGTTCACGTTCGGCACCATGTCGACCTTCCTGTCGGCGGTCGCGCGAGGCGGCCTGATGTTCATCCTGATCATCTGGCTGCAGGGGATCTGGTTGCCCCAGCACGGCTATGACTTCGTTGATACGCCGCTGTGGGCCGGGATCTACATGCTCCCCCTGACGGTCGGGATGCTGCTCGCGGGCCCCACCTCGGGCTTCCTCTCCGATCGCTACGGCGCGCGCTGGTTCGCGACCGGCGGCATGCTCGGCGCCGCCCTCAGCTTCCTGCTGCTGAGCCTCCTACCGACGAACTTCGCGTACCCGGTGTTCGCGGCGGTGCTGTTCCTCAACGGCGTGTCGATGGGCATGTTCGCCTCGCCCAACCGGGCCGCGGTGATGAACAGCCTCCCGTCCGGTGACCGCGGTGCGGGTGGCGGCATGAACCAGACCTTCCAGAACTCCGCGCAGGTGCTCTCGGTCGGGATCTTCTTCACGCTGATGATCCTCGGCCTCGCGTCCCAGTTGCCGCACGCGATGGCCACCGGACTCGAAGCCCACGGCGTGCCTGGCACCGTCGCCGGCCACGTCGCGCACCTGCCGCCGGTCTCGATCCTGTTCGCCGCCTTCCTCGGCTACAACCCGATCCAGCATCTGGTCGGTCCCGCGGTCCTCGCCCATCTCCCGGGCGCGGGTCAGGCGCTGCTCGCCGGTCGCTCGTTCTTCCCGCACCTGATCTCCGCGCCGTTCCGCTCCGGTCTGCACGCCGCGTTCGCCTTCGCGATCGTGGCCTGCCTGGTCGCCGCCATCGCCTCCTGGTCGCGCGGGGGTAGCTACGTGCACCAGGAATCGCCCGAGCGCGAGGATCCGCCGGCGTGCCCCGGGGAGCGAGCGGTGGAGCACGCCGAGAGCGCGGCGCGCGTACTTCGATGAGCACGGGGACCCCGTCCGCAGGTCCATTGGCCCGGGCATTCCCCGGCAGTCGCGATCATGATCACGAGGCCTCCCACCCGGCTGGTTGGCCAGCCAGGGGGCGGTAAGATCCTCGCGTCGGTCTGCGGCGGACAGAGGAGAGCGAGATGACATCGACCAGAAGCGGTCCGGGAGAGCTCGGCTCCCCCCAAGCTGAGCCGGGCGCGCCGGAAGCGCTCGAGCACGTGCTCGTCACCGAGCGCGAGCTGTGGATGGACGGGCCTCCACACGAGCTGTTCGCGCGCCTGCGCTCCGAGTGCCCAGTCCACTGGACCGACCGGCTCACCGAGTTCCCCGAGGAGGCGGGCTTCTGGTCGGTCACGACGCAGGAGGACGTCCACGCGGTCAGCCGCGACTGGCGCACGTACTCCTCCGAGCTTGGCGGCATCACCGCCGCCACGGTCGGCTTCCCGCTCGAGCTGATGCGCGCGATGTTCATCGGGATGGACCCGCCCAAGCACGACCGGCTGAAGATGCTCTTCCAGGCCGGGTTCACGCCGAAGCGCATTGCCGCCCACGAGGACGCGATCCGCACGATCGCCACCTCCGTGCTCGACTCGCTCGAGGGCCGCGAGAGGTGTGACCTGGTGACCGACATCGCACAGCCCGTCGTCTCCCGGGTGATCGGGAGCTTCCTCGGCATCCCCCCGGAGGACGACGCGATGTGGGCCGAGCTGATGAACGCGATGCTCGGGGCGGGCGATCCGGACCTCAATCCCAACGGCATCCCCGAGATCTCGGCGCGCCTCATCCCCGAGGTGTTCGCCCGCTGCCAGGGGATGATCGCCGCGCGCCGGGAGCATCCGACCGACGACCTGACGAGCGTGCTCGTCAACGCCGAGGTCGATGGCTCCAGGCTCGAGGAGCACGAGATCGTGATGGGCTTCTTCCTGCTCCTGGCGGCCGGTAACGACAGCACCAAGGCCACCTACTGCAGCGGCATGCGGGCGCTGATCGAGCACCCCGACCAGCGCCAGATCCTGCTCGAGGACCCGTCGCTCGTCCCCAGCGCGGTCGAGGAATCGCTGCGTATGTTCCCGGCCTTCGCCCACTTCCGACGCACCGCGACCTGCGATGCCGAGCTGCGCGGCCAGAAGATCCGGGCCGGCGACAAGGTCGTGATGTGGTACGCGTCCTCCAACCGCGACGCGCTGCACTACGAGGATCCGGATCGCTTCGACGTGCGGCGCAACCCCGACCACCAGGCATTCGGCGCCGGCGGGCGGCACTTCTGCCTCGGAACGGCGCTGGCCCGGCTCGAGCTGCAGATCATGTTCGAGGAGACGCTCGCGCGCTACCCGAACATGGAGCTGGCCGGCGTCCCGGTGTTCGCCGAGTCGCCGTTCATCAACCAGCTCAAGACGCTCCCGGTCAGGCTGTAGCGGCCAGGTCCGCCAGGCGCCGCAGCGAGGTCGCGATCACCGCGCGCTGCGTGTCCAGGCGGTGGGCCTCGGCAGCCGGAATCTCGACGTCGACGCTGACCAGCGTGCCGCCGGGGCGGGGCTCGAGCCGGAATTCGAAGCGCAGATCGGAGACCAGGCAGGAGACGGTCACGCGCTGCTCGTCGCGACGCGTGTCGAGCACCTGCCCCATCGGGAAGTCGGGATAGCCCTCGGGATACATGGTGAAGTCGCCGTTGCCGTCGGCGGGCAGCTCGACGGTCTCGATCCCGGCCCACCAGTCGGGAAAGCGACGCGGGTCGTAGAGCAGCTTCCAGATCTCCTCCGGGGGGGCGGCGCTCTGCGCACTGTCATGGAACGACGGCATGGGTGCTCCTCCTCGGGCGGCCGGGGGGCGAGAGGGCGTCGAGATCGGCGCGGGCGCGAGCGAGCTCACGCTCCGGTTCGACCAGGCCGACGATCGGGCGGCCGAGATCGGCCAGCGCGCTGTGGATGTTGGTGGCACCGTCCCCACGCGCGACCAGCAACTCCCACCCCGACACCGACTCCCCCAGACGCCGGGCGGCCAGCTCCGGGTCGCCCTGGGCGAGCGCGAGCAATCCCTGAACGCGCTCGAGGCGCGGCACGAGCGCCTGCGGGAAGTCGCTCGGCCGGACGGGCTCGAGCACGGCGGCGCGCAGCTGCTCGGCCGCCCGATCCGGATCGCCGGCACCGACCAGCGCCTCGGCGAGCGCCAGACGGGTGAGCGGGCGGCTGATCGGCGCGTCGCCGACGAGCGCGTCGCTCAGCAGCACGACCGCCGTCGCGAAGCAGCCCGCCTCGAGCTCCACCAGCCCCCGGTCGTGCTTGGCCATCGCCATCAGCTCGCAACGATCCAGCTCCGCGGCCCGCCGCTGCTCGAGCTCGCCGGCCAGGCGCGCCTCGTCGAGCAGGCCGATCCGCGTCAGCAGGAACGCCCGAGCCCCGAGGATCTGTACCTCGAGCACGGCCAGCCCGTGGCCCTCGATCGACTCCCGGACCCGGTCGACCAGCTCCAGCCCTCGCTCGTACTGCCCGGTGGCCGCCGCCGCGCCGGCCGCAGCGGCCCAGCAGCCATAGGCGAGATCGGGGCGCCCGGCCCGCATCGCCGCCTCGGCCGAGGCCACCGACGGCGCCCACGACTCCTCGAACTGGCCTCTGCGCATGAGTGCGTAGGCCCGCGCGTGGCCGATGTCGTAGATCTCGAGATCGTCACCGCGGAGGTGGGACTCCAGCACGGTCAGCATCTCCTCGGCCTGCTCGGCATCGCCCGCCACGGCCTCCGCCCACGCCGCGGCGGCGAGTGCCTCGCGATGCTCCGCCGGGGCCGGCGCATCCGTCCGCTCGAGCAACGCCAGGACCTCACGGCACGACACAAGCACCTCGCGCGGGATGCACAGCGGCCCGTGGTAGGCGCGGGCGCGCCACAGCAGGGCGCGCGCCAGCTCCAGCGGCGGCCCGTCGGCGAGCAGCGCACGCGCGCGATCGAACGATGCGTCCGCGCTTTCTCGCCGTCCGCGCCAGGCCTCCACCTCTCCGAGCTCGAGCCGCAGATCGGCGCGGTCGGAGGCGATCGCGATCGCCTCTTCGAGGTAGGACGCCGACTCCTCCAGGGCGCCCACCCCGCGCGCGTCGGCGGCGGCGCGACGGAGCTGCTCGACCGCGGGGCCCAGGCGCCCCGCGAGCAGGAGGTGCCGAGCGGATTCGGCCGGGCGCCGGACGCCGCCGTCGCGCTCGGCGGCGATCAGGTTCTCGGCCCAGCGGACGTGCAGCGTCCGCGCCCGTGGCTCGGTGAGCTCGGCGTAGACGGCGTCGCGCAGGAGCGCGTGCCGGAACGACAGCCGGTTGCCGGCGCTGACCAGGATTCCGGTCTCGAGCCCCTCACTCGCGGCCTGATCGAGCTCGGGCAGCGCGAGCTGCTCGAGCTCCAGCGGCTCGATCGGCCGGCCGGCCACGGCGGCCACGTCGATCAGCTCCCGCGTCGTCGCTCCCGCCGGCGCCAGCGCGGCGCGGACGGAGGCACGGAGGTTGGCCGCCACCTCGTGGTCGCCGCGGGCGATCGAGCGGGCACTCTCGACGGCCAGCAGCGCGTTGCCCTCGGCGCTCTGCACCACGCGTCCGGTCTCGGCCTCGCTGAGCCGGGCGGCGCTGCGCGCCAGGGCCGCCACCGGGGCCGGGGCCAGCGGGCCGAGATCGAGCTCGGCGACGAGCGCGCCGCGGGCGCGGAGCGCCTGCTCGAGCCGGTCGCACTCGGCGCTGGGCGGCAGCGCACGGCGCGTGAACACCAGCATCACGGGGAGCTCGTTGACCCGCCGGGCGGCGTAGGCGGCGAGCTCGAGGCTCGGGCTGTCAGCGGTGTGGATGTCCTCCAGCACGAGCAGCAGCGGATACTCGCGGGACGCCCAGGCCAGCAACGCGACGACCGCCTCGAACAGTCGCGTGCGCTGCAGCTCGGGCGGCACGTCGGTGCTCGGTCGCCCCGAGCGGCCGAAATGCGCCGGCAGCTCCGCGGCCAGCACGGCGAGGTCGTCGGGCCAGGCCGAGTCGGCCGGCGGAGCCTGGAGGCCGGGCAGCAGCTCGCGGATCAGCTCCGCCCACAGGCTGAGCGGCGCGACGCCGCCGAGGTCGAGCGCCGCGCACCGGGCGGCCAGGCCGGCGCTCTCCTGGGCGCGCAGGCACAGCTCCAGGGCCAGCCGGGACTTGCCGATCCCAGCCTCGCCGCGTAGGACCGCGGCAGCACCGGACCCGCCGCAGGCGCGCGACCATGCGCGCTCGAGCTCGCCGAGCTCAGCCTCGCGCCCGACCAGCGGCAGGATGCCGGGCGGTGGCGAGGAACGCCGGGATCGCCCGGGGCCGGCGGGCGACTCGGCCCGCAGTCCCTCGACGAGCTCGCGGGTCTGGGGCGAGGGCGCCACGGCCAGCTGCGTGCGCAACCGGTCGGCGATCGCCTGGTAGGCACGCAAGGCGCCGGCGCGGTCGCCGGTCCGGGCCAGCCGCGCAATCAGACGCCGGTGGGCCGCCTCGTCGAAGGGGTCGAGCTCGACCTGGCGCCGGGTCCACTCGAGCGCCCGGCGCTGCTCCCCGCGCGCCTCGCAGTCGGCGGCGCGGTCCTCCATCAGCTCCGCCACGCGCTCGCGATGGCGCTCGCGCGCCACGAGCGCCCAGTCGTCCTCGAGGCCCTCGAGCAGCGCGCCGCGGCACAAGGCCAGCGCGCCCTCCACGTCGCCGCCGGCGGCCAGACGCTCGAACTCGCGCAGGTCCACCCACGGCGCCGGCGCCTCGGCCAATGCCGCATGATCGCGACCGACGACGAGGGCATCGCCGAGCTGGCGCCGCAGCGCCCACAGGGCGCTGCGCAGGCTCGCCCGCGCGCTGGCATCGAGCACGTCGGGCCAGAACCGCGACGCGAGCTCGGCGCGGGGGACCGGGCGCTGCGACAGGGCCAGGTAGGCGAACACGGCCCACGGCCGTTGTGA
>DATMGZ010000021.1:0-18965 GCA_035555155.1 Solirubrobacteraceae bacterium
CGCCACCCCCCACCACCGACAGCCCAGCCCGCCACCCACACCCATCGACAGCCCGACCAACCACCCGCCCCCTACAGGATCCCGATCTCCGAGTTGTCCCCGACCAGGAACCGGTACGCCCTCGGCTGGCGGTGGTCGCGACCGATGGTCACGTTGCGGCCGAGCAGCGAGGACTCCATCCGGCCGGCGAGGTCGTTGACCGAGGAGCCGGCGAGCAGAATCGAGTGCTCGACCTCGGCGTTCTGGATCGAGCAGCCGTCGCCGATCGCGGTATAGGGGCCGATGTAGCAGTCCGTGAGGCGGGCCGAGGCGCCGATGATCGCGGGGCCGCGGACGGTGGTCCGCACGAGGTGGGCGGTGGGCTCGATCACCACGCGGCCGTCGACCTGGGAGTCCACCAGCTCGCCCTCGACGTGGGCCTCGATCGTGTCGAGGACGAGGCGGTTGGCCGCGAGCATGTCCTCGAGCCGGCCGGTGTCCTTCCACCAGCCCTTGACGACGTGCGGCTCCACGCGACGGCCGGAGTCGACGAGATGCTGGATCGCGTCGGTGATCTCGAGCTCGCCGCGGCTCGAGGGCTCGATCGCGCGCGCGGCGGCGTGGACGCCGGCGTTGAACATATAGACGCCGACCAGGGCGAGGTTCGTCTGCGGCTCGGCCGGCTTCTCGATCAACCGCACCACCTTGCCCTCCTCTAGCTCGGCGACGCCGTATTGCTCGGGATCGGCGACCGGGGTGAGCAGGATCAGCGCATCGGGCTCGTTCTCGCGGAAGGCCGCGACGAGGTCCTGGATCCCGCCCTGCAGCAGGTTGTCGCCGAGGTACATCACGAACGGCGAGTCGCCGAGGAACGGCTCAGCGGTGAGCACGGCGTGGGCGAGCCCCAGCGGCTCGTCCTGGATGATGTAGGTGATCCGGACGCCGAAGCGGCTGCCGTCGCCCGCCGCGGCCCGGATCTCGTCGCCGGTCTCCGGCGCGATGATGATGCCGACGTCCTCGATCCCCGCCGCCGCCATCGCCTCGATCCCGTAGAACAAGACCGGCTTGTTGGCCACCGGGACGAGCTGCTTGGCGCTGGTGTGGGTGATCGGGCGCAGCCGCGTGCCCTTGCCGCCCGACAGAATCAGGCCCTTCAGCTCCCGCACCGTCATCACTAGTACACGCCTCCCAGTTTTCCGTGGTCCCAGCTTGCGGTCCGCTCGGGCGTGAACTGCAGCGCCACCCGCTTGGAGGCCTGGGCCCGCACCGCCTCCAGGAATGCGTCGCCGGTGGCGCCGGAGTAGCGCCGGAACAACTCGACCCCGAACTGGGTCACGAGCTCGAGCTCGCGATGAATCGTCGTGGTCGTCTCGAACATCACTCCGCGCAACTCCTGGTACTCCTCGCCCGTCTCGAGCTGCAACGTCGCGTGCGCGTCGCGCTCGAGGTTCTTGACCTTCTGGGACTTGGCGTACGTCCAGGCCCAGATCTCGCCGTCCCGGACCGTGTACCAGAGCGGCATCAGGTGGGGCCATCCGCGCGGGCCGTTGGTTGCGCAGATGACGACGCGTTGCTGCTCGAGGAACGCCGCCACCTCGGTGTCGCTCATCGCGATCTGGTCGCGGCGGCTCATGCCTGCCGGACCGACGCGGCGGCGGCGCGGACCGCCTCGCGGGCGTCGGCGGGCTCGAGCACGGTCGCGTCGCCGGCCTCCTTGAGCACCTCGCGGACGAGCCAGTCCACGCCGGCGAAGCCGAGCTCGACGATCACCGAGCCGTCCTCGAGCTCGCCGGCCACGGTCCGCTCCTCGCGGGCCCAGCGTGCGCGCTCGGGCGAGATCCAGACCTGTGCGCGGCGCGAGGCGGGCACCTCGCCGGTCCGCGGCCAGCCGTCGACGTCGGCGGCCGGATCCACGTCCGGCCGCGGCTCGAACGCATCGCCGGTCACGGTCGCGGACTTGATCCGGTCCAGGCGGAAATGGCGAACGTCCTCCCGCGTGGGGTCGTAGCTGGCGAGATACCACCCCTCGCGGCCGTTGATCAGCGCGTAGGGCTCGACGAGGCGGGAGGAGAACTCGTCCTCGTTCTCCTTGTAGTACTCGAACGAGAGCAGGTGGCGCTGTGCGATCGCCCGCGAGACGACGGCGGCGATCTCGTCGTCGCCGCCCGCCGTGGCGACCTGCAGGCCCTCCTGCATCGTGTTGTCGCCGAGCGCGCCGACCAGCTTGTGGCGGACCGACGCGAGCGAGCCCTCGGGGATGTGCTCGCCGATCAGGTCGATCGCGGCCATCAGCGCCTTGGCCTCGACCGGGAGCAGACGGGCCGGCCGGGCGAACGAGTCGCCGTAGGGCTCGGGGTCGACCTCGATCATGCCGTCGGCGCCGATCTCGGCGTACAGGACGTAGGTGCCGGCTCCGAAATTGACGACGTTGAGCACCGAGATGTCCTCGCGCAGCTCCTGGTCGGAGATCTTCAGCGCCGTGCACAGCTCGCTGGCATCGAGGCGCCGGCCGCCGCGACCCGCGTCGATCAGGATGCTGGCCAGCGTCACCAGCCGCGCGAAGCGCTCGGGCCGGATCGCCGCATCGGGATGGTGGCCGTTGCCCGAGTCGGCGCCCGCGCTCGCGCGCCCGTGCGCCGGTTCGGCCTCGGTCGCCTCGGCGGCGGCCACCAGAGCGGCCAGCTTCGGCGTGCCGGAGTGACGCTCGACGAGCAGTCGGGCGCGCTCGCGCAGCTCGTCGACGAGCGCGGGCGGCCCGACGATACGGGCGTTCTCGCCCAGTCCGAGCACCCACGCGATCACCTGCCGGGAGTTCGCATACGGGGTCACGAGGATGCGGTCGCCGGCGTCGTCGGCGGGGCGCATTTCCCCGTAGCGCCCGAAGTGGCGCTCGATCTGCCACGCGATCCGGTGCCCGATCCAGACCTCCGCCGTGCCCACGGGCTCGCCGAACTGCCAGTCGATCCGGTTGGCGTAGGCGCGGGGGTCGAAATCGGCCGGGCGCTGGAAGTCGTGCTCGGCCTTGGTCGCGTAGCCGACCTTGCCTCGGATCCGCGAGAGCCGGAACACGCGGATCGCCTCGCGCTCGTGCGAGCGTCCGACGACGTAGAACTGGCCGCCCTGGTAGAGCAGCTCGTACGGATCGACGCGGCGGGTGCCGGTGTCGTCGCGCTCCATCGTGTAGTAGTCGAACACGATCGTCTTGCGCCGGAAGATCGCGGTCTCGATCTTGGCCAGGCGCTGGGAGACGTCGTGGCCGCCGGCGGAGCCGGTGATCCCGAGCGCGACCGTGCGCTGCTCGGGCGCGCTGAGCGGACTCGGGCGCCCCCAGGAGATCTGCTGGAGGGCCAGGCGCAGCGGCTCGGCATAGGCGAACTCGCCGTCGAGCAGATGCAGGGCCGTGTGCAGAGCGGCCAGCTCCTCGTCGGTGAACTCGATCGGCGGCAGATGAAAGTTCTCCGGCGGGAGCGAGTAGTTCTCCTGCTCCACCAGACCGTCGATCGGCTTCTCGACCGCCAGCATGATCCCCAGCGCCTCGAGCTCGGAGCGATCGGCGTAGAAGCGGCGCGCGAACGCGTCCTCGTTCATCGCGCTGTAGCCCTCGACGTCGCGCCTGATCTCGGGCGCCGTGACGGGTCGGCGCTCCGCCATCAGGTACGAGATCAGGGAGAGCTGGCGGATCAGCTTCTCGGTGTCCTTGGCCATGCGAAGTGGCACTGTAGACGGGGAGCGCAGCGACGTACCGCGCACCGGTCAGGATCTCCGCTATTTGCATGTTTCCGCGGGACCCGCGGAAACATCCCGGCCGCGGGTCAGGCCGCTTTGCGCTCGGGCTCGATCGGCGTCGCGAAGTACGCGCCGCCGCCGAGGGCCTTGTCGTAGGAGGACCACTGCGCGCCCGCCGGCAGCTCCTTCTGGAGCCGGTCGAAGCTGCCGAGGCGCCCGCCGAGGTTGTCGATCATGTGCACGAGCGTCGCCTCCCGCGTGCACGGGACCACCGGGCTGCCGTGCTCAAGTGAGCCGTGATGGCTGAGGATGATGTGGAGCACCGCCTGCGCGAGCTCGGACGGGAACCCGTCGAGTCGCTCGATCGCGCGGCGGATGCGGTAGTAGCCGAGCGCGATCTCGCCGTACAGCCGGCCCTGGTCGGACATCGAGATCGCGCCGTCGACCACCTCGTAGGCCTCGAGCTTGCCGATGTCGTGCACCAGCGCGCCGGTGACGGCGACGTCGCGGTCGATGCCCGGAAAGGTGGCGGAGATGGAGCTCACCGCCTGGGCGACGGTGAGGCTGTGCTCGAGCAGTCCGTGGGGATAGGCCTGGTGGTAGCGCTTGGCGGCCGGCGCCTCGCGATATCCGGCCCAGATCGGCGAGTCCTCACCGAACACGAGCGCAAGCAGCCGCCGCAGGTGCGGGTGCTGGATCGTCGCCAGCAGCTCGCGCAGGTCGGCCTCCATCTGCTCGGGCGCGCGATGGGGCCCGTCGAGGAGCTCGGAGCGGTCGTACTCGGCCTCGTCGGCGCTCCGCACGGATTGCACGGAGAGCTGCGGCCCGATGCGGTCGTGGACCGAGTACGTGCCCGTGACGTGCACGATCGCGCCGGGGCGGTAGACCTCGCGGGCCGCGGCGACGTCATCCCAGACCATCGCCGACACGCTCCCGCTGCGATCGCCGAGCACGACCTTCAGGTAATCGCCGCCCTCGCGGTGCCGTCGCACCTCGACTTCGCGCACGAGCATCGCCTGCGCGACATCACAACCATCGAGCAAATCCCGTACTTTCATCGCGTCACGAAGATAGAGTGGCGTGCGGACGGAGATGATGAATCGCACCGCGCTCGTGACCGGGGGAACCGGAGGCCTGGGAGCCGCAGTCGTGACCAGGCTGCTTGACGACGGCTGGCGCGTGACCGTGCCCTGGATCGCCGAGCATGAGCTTGCGCGGGTGCAGCCGCGGCCGGGTCTGGAGCTGGTCCAGGCCGACCTGTTCGACCCGGCGGCGGTGGCCGGCGTGGCCGAGGCGGCCGCGGGCGACGCCGCTGCTCCCCTGCGCGGGGTCGTGAACCTCGTCGGCGGGTTCGCCTCCGGCGGCCGCGTCCACGAGACGCCGGTGGAGGAGTTCGAGCAGCAGTTCCGCTTCAACCTGCGCCCCACCTACCTCGTCACGCAGGCGGCGCTGCCGGCGCTGATCGCGGCCGGCGGTGGCTCGATCGTGTGCGTCGGGACCCGCGCGGCCCTGCAGCCGTTCTCCGGCGCGGCCGGATACGTCGCCTCCAAGGGCGCCGTGATCGCGTTCGCGCAGGCCGTGGCGGTCGAGTACCGCGACGACCGCGTGCGCTGCAACGCGATCCTCCCCAGCGTGATCGACACGCCCGGGAACCGGGCCTCGATGCCGAAGGCCGACCACGACCGGTGGGTCAGGCCGGCCGAGATCGCGGGCGTGATCGCGCACCTGCTCTCCGACGATTCGGCGCCGGTCAGCGGCGCCGCGATCCCGGTCTACGGTCGCGCCTGAGTCACGCGACTCCTCGCGCCTGGCCTCCCACCACGCGCTGGTCCCGTGGCAGGTCCGTGCTCTCCGGCGCCCGTTCGAGCTCGACCGGATCTCCACTCCGGTGCTTCTGGTGTGGGGGGAGGCGCGACCGGCTCGTCGTTCACCGCGGCGCCCTAGCCCCGCCGAGCGTCGGCCCGACCGCCGTCACGGGTCGAGCTCGCCCTCGAACAGCGCGAACACGGCTCCCTGCGGGTCCTGGCCCACGGCGATCCGTCCCATGCCGATGTCCATCGCCGGCGTGAGGGCGGTCCCGCCGAGCTCGGCGATCCCGGTCAGCGCGACGTCGAGGTCATCGATCCCGAAGTAGACGAGCCAGTTCGGCGGGGTGCCCGGCGGGTTCGGGATCGTCATGCCGCCGTTGCTGGCCTCGCCGTTCTTGATCAACCGGTAGGGCATCGGACCGTCCATCGGCTCGATCGTCCAGCCGAACAGCGCGCCGTAGAAGGCACTCGCGGCGTCGAGGTCGGGCGTGGCGAGCTCGTTCCAGGCCAGCGCGCCGTTGGCGTTCACGAGCTCGGCGCCGATCGTCTGCTTGGGCTCCCAGGCCAGGAAGTACGCGCCCTGCGGATCCTGGATCACGCCCATCCGACCGGCGTCCATGACATCGAAGGCGGGTGCGTGCACGGTCGCGCCGAGCTCCGTGGCCTGCGCCAGCGTCGCGTCGGCGCTCTGCACCGAGACGTAGGTGTTCCACAGCGGTGGCACGCCGGCCGCGGCCTGCTCGGGCTGCTGGCGTGAGATCGCCGCCACGGCCTTGCCGCCGAGGCGCATCATCGAGTAGACGGCGCCCTCGCCGACGGGGATGTCCTCCACCTCCCAGCCGAACAGTCCGCCGTAGAAGGCCTTGGCGGCGTCCGGGTCGGAGGTCGACAGGTCGGTCCAGCAGAACGTCCCAGGTGTGTACTGCGTGCGTTCGCCCATGGCCCGACCGTACCACTGAGTGGTACCCCTTTCATAGCCACCGTGTTACCGCACCGACGCGGCGTCAATACACTTCACCCTGATGTCGGACTACGCGATCAAGAACCTCAAGGACGTCGAGGACTCGGCGGCCGACCGCGGCCCCGGGGTCGAGGCCCGGTTTGCGCGCAAGCACCTCGAATCCGATCACCTCGGCGTGAGCTATTTCCGCTACGGCCCCGGCTTCAAGGCGCCGTTCGGCCACCGCCACCGCGAGCAGGAGGAGGCCTACGTGGTGGTCAGCGGATCGGGTCGCGTGCGGCTCGACGACGACGAGATCGAGCTGCGCCAGTGGGACGTGGTCCGGGTGGCCCCGCAGGTCGGCCGTGCCTTCCACGCTGGGCCGGAAGGACTCGAGCTGATCGCGATCGGCAACGACCGCCCCGACGGCGGCGACGGCGAGTTCATCCCCGACTTCTGGAACTGACTCCACCGCGAGCCTCGGCGCCTGAGGCCGCGCCGAGCGCCGGCCCGCGGGCTACGAGCGCGCGATCGACGCCGGGTCGACTCCCTCGAGCCGGGTCATGGTGACGCGGGCGGCGAGCTCCGCGGTGGCGGCGCCGCGAAAGACGCCCTTGATCGGCGGCACGTCAGGGTAGTGGCGCCCGTGACCGATCTTGACGTGGTTCTCGCCCGCGAGCCCGCGGTTGGTCGGGTCGGCCCCGACCCACACCGGCTCGCCGCCGCCGAGCACCGGCAGCAGCGCCTCGATCCAGGCGTGCGTGTCGACCTCGACCGACTCGTGCGCGTCGCCGCTGCGGGTCGCGAACAGGTAGCCGGACACGTACCGGGCGGCGATCCCGTGATGGCGCAGCAGGCACAGCCCGAGGTGGACGTAGTCCTGGCACACGCCGGCGCCGACCTCGAGCAGGTGCTCGATCGTCGAGTCGACATACGTGGCGCCCCGGCGGTACTCGAACCGGTCCGGGATCAGCTCGGAGATCAGCATCAGCGTGGCCAGCGGCGTCGCCGCGGCGCGCGTGGTCTCGAGCATCTCGCGCAGGATCGGGTGTCCGCCGGCATCGTCGGTCTGCAGGAGGAACTCGCCCCCGGCCTCGCAGTAGGCGGGCTCGCGCAGGGCCTCCCAGGGCGCCCGCGAGGGCTCGGCCGGCCGGCGGGTGGCGACCCGGGCGCGGACGTCGATCGACAGCTGCCGGTGCGGGCGCGAGATCTCGAACTCGACCACCTCGGTCCCGAAGTAGTCGGCGTGCCGGTGCAGGCGGACCTCGGGGTTCAGCCGGACGCTGAACTCGTCGCAGCGCTGACTCGCGTTGCCCGCCGGCTTGACCCGCAGCGCGTTGAGGTTGTCCACGACGTCGGCGTCGTAGTGGTACTCGGTGAGGAACCGGATCGCGAAGTTCATTCCGGGCATCATTGCCGCGCTCACAGATGTACCGCCACCGCGAGGGCGACCGCGAAGTAGCGATCGTCGATGTCCAGGTCGATCCGCTCGAGCTCCTCCTGCACGTACTCGAGTGTCTGATCGAGCGCTCCGGCCGCGTACGGCGCGCGCCGTTGCAGCTCGAGATCGGCGATCAGCCGGCCGAGCCGCAGCACCGGCGGCGAGGAGCGGGGCTGCGCGTCCGCGGTGCTGAGCGCGGTGTGCAGCGCCTCCACCGAGGAGGCGACCGAGCCCGGATAGGCGCCGTCATAGAGCAGGAAGCGGGCTACGGGGCCGACGGTCGGCGCGGCACGGACCGCGCGGCGGTAGGCCTGAAACCCGCCCACGGCGTGGAGCAGCGCCAGCGCGCCGCCCTGATGGCCGCCCGTCTCGGGCTCGGGCGGAACGGCCACCCGCAGCATCCGCAAAACCATGTCGGCGGCCTCGATACGACCGCCGGCCTCGAGGAACGAGTGGCTCTCGTCGCGCAGCATGGTGCGGTCCACGAGGCCCCAGAAGAGCGCGCAGCGTTCCTTGACCTCCTGGTAGGCGGAGTAGGGGCCGGAGGCCAGCACGGCGGTGAGGTCACGGCCGGCGAGCGACAGATGGAAGGTGTTGAGCGCCTCCCACATCTCGGTCGAGATGACGTCGCGCAGCGTGCGCCCGCGCTCACGCGCGCGGGCGATGCAGGAGACGACCGAGGCGGGGCTGTCGGGATCGAGCGTCAGCAGGCGGGCGACCTCCGTGCGCTCGAGCGGCCCCCGGCCGCGCCGCGCCGCGGCGACCGCGGCGACATCCACACCGGCAGCGGGCTCGCCCTCCTCGCCGCCCCGGGCCCCTTTCTTGCTCGGGGCTTGGGCCTTGGCCCCGATGATCGCCAGCACCCCTTCCCAGCCGAGTGCGATCCCCTGGTCGCGTGGGTCACCGGCCACGTCAGCATGGAACACGCCGTCGAGCATGCGCGCCGTGTGCTCGGCCCGGGCGAGATCGCGGCCGAGCCAGAACAGCTCCTGCGCGATCCGGGCCAGCATCGGCTAGCGGGTCCCGGCGGCGCGGGTCTGCTGCTGCTGCTGGGCCTGGCCGTGCCAGCCGCCGTAGCGGATGTCGGGCAGTCGCGGCGGGCGATGCGTGGGCAGCGTGCCCGGCGCCACGTCGGACGCGGAGCCGTCGTCCAGCACCCACGTGTCCTTGGAGCCGCCGCCCTGCGAGGAGTTGACGATCATCGAGCCCTCCCGCAGTGCGACCCTTGTGAGGCCGCCGGGCACGATTCGGATCTCCTCGCCGAACACCGCAAACGGGCGCAGGTCGACGTGGCGGGGAACGAGACGACCTTCCTCGGTTTCGGTCGGCACCGTCGAGAGGTGCACGAGCTCCTGGGCGATGAAGCGCTCCGGCGCCTGCTCGATCAGCTCGGCCTGGCGCAGGCGCTCGCTCGCGCCGGCGTGGGGGCCGATGAACACGCCCTTGCCGCCCGATTCGGAGGTCGGCTTGACGACCAGCTCGTCGAGCCGGCCGAGCACATGCCGGCGGACGCGCTCGTCCGTGAGCAGATACGTGGGCACGTTGTCGAGGATCGGCTCCTCGCTCAGGTAGAAGCGGATCATCTCCGGCACGTAGTGATAGACCGCCTTGTCGTCGGCCACCCCGGTCCCGATCGCGTTGGCGATCGCCACCGTCCCGGCCCGGTAGGCCCGGACGAGCCCCGGAACCCCGAGCAGCGAGTCGGGGCGGAACTCGAGCGGGTCGATGAAGTCATCGTCGAGCCGGCGGTAGATCGTGTGCACGCGCTGCAGCCCGGCGGTCGTGCGCATGAAGCAGACGGCGTCGCGGACGACCAGGTCGCTCGACTCGACCAGCTCCACACCCATCTGGCGGGCCAGGAAGGCGTGCTCGAAGTAGGCCGAATTGAGCGACCCGGGGGTCCACACGACGACCGTCGGCTCGCCGTCGGCGGCCGGGGCGACCGCCTGCAGCGCGTCGAGCAGCAGCGAGGGGTAGTGGTCCACCGCCCGCACGCGGTGCCCGGCGAACAGCTCCGGCACCAGCCGGGTCATCGCGACTCGGTTCTCGAGCACGTAGGAGATCCCCGACGGCGTGCGGACGTTGTCCTCCAGCACCCGCCAGCGACCGTCGCCGCCGCGCACGAGATCGCACCCGGACACGTGGCAGTACACGCCACCGGGCGGGCGCACACCGTGCACCGGCCGTGCGAAGCTCGGGCGGCTGACGATCAGCGACCACGGGACGATCCCGGCGCGGACGATCTCGTGCGCGTGGTAGACGTCGTCGACGAACGCGTTCAGGGCCCGGATCCGCTGGGCCAGCCCGCGCTTGATCCCCGTCCACTCGCCGGCCGGCAGCACCCTGGGCACGAGATCAAGCGGCCACGCCCGGTCGCGGCGCTCGCCGTCGGTGCCGGCGACCTCGAACGTGATCCCCTGCTGCATGAAGATCGTGTCGCGGCGGTGGCCGGCCGCCGCCAGCGCCTCGGGACCAAGCCGGGACAGCGTCGCCATCAGCGGCACCGCGTGGGGCCTCGGCGTACCGTCGTCCTCGAGCAGCTCGTCGCAACATCCGTCCGGCACCTCGTAGCCCGCGACGGGCGGTGCTGCGGTCAGCTCGTCCACCCAGGGATGTGTACCCGCTCCGCGCGCGAATCGCCACGCCCTCTGGGCCAACTGCAGTGTGGTTCGGCTGGCCAGGCGGAGAAACCCCTCACGCAAATCGCGTCCCGTCTACCCTTGGGCGCCGATGCGACTCATGGTCACAGGCGCCGCCGGCATGCTGGGGCGAGACATGCTGAGCGCGGCCACGGACGCCGGCCTCGCGCCGATCGCGCTCGCCCGGGCGGAGCTCGACATCACCGACGGCGCAGCCGTCGACGCCGCCATGTCGGAGCACCGGCCCGACATCGTCGTCAACTGCGCGGCCTGGACCGACGTCGACGGCGCCGAGGCGCAGGAGGCTCGGGCGCTTGCTGTCAACGGGCGGGGCGCCGGCCATGTCGCCCGCGCCGCCCGCGCGCAGGGGGCGTGGACGATCCAGGTCTCCAGCGATTACGTCTTCGACGGTGCCAAGCGCAGCCCGTACCTCGAGACCGACCCGCCCGGGCCGGCGTCGGCCTACGGGCGCTCCAAGCTCGCCGGCGAGGTCGCGGTTGCCGATGCGGCCCTCGACCGGCACACGATCGTGCGTTCCTCGTGGCTGTTCGGTGCCGCCGGGCCCTGCTTTCCGGCCACCATCCTGCGGGTCGCCTCCGAGCGCGATCAGCTCACCGTGGTCGACGACCAGGTCGGGTGCCCCACGTTCACCGGTCACCTGGCGCCGGCGCTCGTCGCGCTGGCCAGGGAACCGGTGCCCGGGATCGTCCATGTGGCCGGTGGCGGCCAGTGCTCGTGGTTCGAGTTCGCCGGCGAGGTCGTCGCCCGGGCGGGACTGGGCGCCGCGATCGTGCCCGGCAGCACCGCCGAGCTCGGCCGCCCGGCCCCGCGACCGGCCTACAGCGTGCTGCGCTCCGCGCGCGCCGGTGTCCCCCTGCTGCCGGCGTGGCAGCAGGGGCTGGAGGCGTTCCTGGCCGCCGGGGTGCCGTCGTGAGACTGCTCGTGTGCGGCGGCGCCGGCTTCATCGGCTCCACCTTCGTGCGCCTGCGCCTGGCCGAGCACGGGGACGAGGTGACCGTGCTCGACAAGCTGACCTACGCCGGCCGGCGCGAGAACCTGCACGACGTGATCGACCGGATCCGCTTCGTCCACGGCGCGATCGAGGACCCGCGGGCCGTGGCTGACGCCGTCGAGGGCTGCGACGCGATCGTCAACTTCGCCGCCGAGACGCACGTGGATCGATCGATCTCCGATCCCGATGGCTTCATCGTCACCAACATGCAGGGCACGCACGTGCTGCTCGAGGCCGCCCGCGAGCGTGGGCTGCGCTACGTGCAGGTCTCCACCGACGAGGTCTACGGCTCGATCGACGAGGGCTCGTTCACGGAGTCCTCGCCGCTCCAGCCGTCTTCCCCCTACAGCGCGACCAAGACCGGCGCCGACCTGCTCGTCTCGAGCTACTTCCACACCTTCGGGCTGGAAGCGGTGATCTGCCGCGGCTCCAACAACTACGGTCCCTACCAGTACCCGGAGAAGCTGATCCCGCTGATGATCCTCAACGCCCTGGCCGGCGACCAGCTGCCCGTCTACGGCGACGGCCGCAACGTCCGCAACTGGCTCTACGTGGAGGACTTCGGCCGCGGGATCGGCCACGCCCTCGCGCACGGCGTCCCCGGTGAGGCCTACAACTGCGGCGGTCCCGACGAGTGCGAGAACATCGCCGTCGTGCGGCGGATCCTGGGGCTGACCGAGCACGACGAGTCGCTGATCGAGTACGTCACCGACCGGCCGGGCCACGATCGCCGCTACTCGCTCTCCGCGGACAAGCTGCAGCAGCTCGGGTGGCGGGCCCGGACGCGGTTCGAGGAGGGACTGGAACGGACGGTGTCGTGGTATCGCGACAACGAGTGGTGGTGGGAGCCGATCCGCTCCGGCGTCTACCGCGAGTACTACGAGCGCCACTACGGGCGGGCGCTCCGGCAATGACCGCGGGCGGCCGCCCGGGAGGCGATGGTCGCGGTGTCTGACGCGCCGGCTCCGCGCGGACGGCACGCCCCGCCCCCGGAGATCCGGCTGCCGCGCCAGCGCCAGCGCCTGCTCCGCGCGGCGGCGGTGGAGTTCGCCCGCCGCGGCTACGCGGGCGCCAGCTCGGAGTCGATCAGCCGCCAGGCCGGGATGTCCAAGGCGACCTTCTACGAGCACTTCGCCAACAAGGAGGAGTGCATCATCGCCCTGTTCGATCATGCCGCCGGCGTCGTGATGGCCCATCAGGCGCAGGCCGCGCAGGCCGCCGGCGACGGCGATGCCGCCGAGCGGCTGCGGGCCGGCACCCGCGCGTTTCTATCCGCGCTGGTCGAGCACCCCGAGTTCGCCCAGACCCTGCTGGTGGAGATCATCGGCGCCGGCCCGCGCGCTGCCCATCGGCGCGATCAGATCATGCAGATGTTCGCCGACGCACTCGACGCCGAGAACGCGCGCGGGGCGCGCCGCGGGCTGATCAAGCGCTTCGCCTCTCCCTACGACGCCTACGCCGTGGTCGGCGCGATCACAGAGCTCGTATCGCGCCAGGTGCGTCTCGGCGAGCCGCCCGACGTGCTCGAACTCGCCCCCGTGATCGACCGGCTGATCACGGGCGTGCTGGCGCACCAGTGAGCCCGGAGCGGACCGGCCACGGCGCGCTCGGCCCGCTCGAGCGCGAGATCGTCGGCTGCCGGCGCTGCCCGCGGCTCGTGGCCTGGCGCGAGGAGGTCGCGCGCACGCGCCGCGCCGCCTTCGCCCACGAGTGCTACTGGGGGCGCCCGGTGACGGGATTCGGCGATCCGGCCGCCCGCGTGCTCGTGCTCGGGCTGGCCCCGGCCGCCCACGGCGGGAACCGGACCGGGAGGGTGTTCACCGGCGATCGCTCCGGCGACTGGCTGTTCGCGGCGCTGTGGCGCAACGGCTTCGCCAGCCAGCCGACCTCGGTCGCGGCCGACGACGGGCTCACGCTGCACGACTGCTTCGTGACCGCGGCGGTGCGCTGCGCGCCGCCGGCCAATCGTCCCTCGATCACCGAGCGCGACGCGTGCGCCGGATACCTCGAGCGCGAGCTCGCGCTGCTCCACGGCGTGCGCGTGATCGTCGGCCTCGGCGGCTTCGCCTGGGACGCCGCCCTGCGCGCCCGGGCCGCGCTCGGGGTGCCGGTGCCCCGGCCCAAGCCCCGCTTCGGGCACGCAGCGGCGCTGGCATCCGAGCGCCTATCGCTGCTCGGCTGCTACCACCCGAGCCAGCAGAACACGTTCACCGGCCGCCTGACCGAGCCGATGATGGACGACGTGCTGAGGGCCGCGCGGGCGATGGCGGGGCTGGGCCCGGCGGCGCGGCCGCGATGAGCGCCGCGGCCCGTCCCGCGCTGGCCGAGCTCCGGCTCGCCGATCCGCCCGCGCGCTGGGAGGCGCTCGGCTTCCGCGTCGAGGCCGACGCGGCAATCGTGCTCGGGGGCGTGCGGCTCACGCTCGGGGCGCCCGGAGAAGGGATCGTGGCCTGGACGCTGACCGGGATCTCCGCCCGCGTCGGCGACATCGACGGCCTGGCCACGGGCGTCGCCGCGCCGGCCGGGCCGGAACCGAGCGCTCACCCCAACGGCGCGCTGGCCCTCGACCACGTCGTCGTGCTGACGCCCGACTTCGAGCGCACCGCCGGGGCGCTCGAGCAGGCGGAGCTGCCGCTGCGCCGGATCCGCGACGCCGGCGGCTTTCGCCAGGGCTTCCGCCGTCTCGGCCCCGCGATCCTGGAGCTGGTCGAGGCGGTCGGCGCCCCCGCCGGCCCTGCCCGCTTCTGGGGGCTGGTGGCGATCGTCGAGGACCTCGACGGCCTCGCCGCGCGCCTCGGCGACCGGGTCGGCGCGGTCAAGCCCGCGGTCCAACCCGGCCGCCGGATCGCGACGGTGCGCACGAGCGCGGGGCTCGGCCCCGCGCTCGCGTTCATGTCACCCGAGCCGGAGCCCGGGTCGGGCGACGCCTAAGCGGACCTGCCGGCCTCCGGGGCGTGCGGGTGGGCCGCATGGGCGTAGCCGATCTGGGTCAGCGCCACGTCGATCTCGCTCAGGATCGCGGGATCGTCGATCGTCGCCGGCGCCTTGTACTCCTTGCCGTCGGCGATCGAGCGCATCGTGCCGCGCAGGATCTTGCCCGAGCGTGTCTTCGGCAGCCGCTCGACGACGGTCGCGGTCTTGAACGCGGCCACCGCGCCGATCCGGTTGCGGACCAGCTTCACGCACTCGGCCACGATCTCCTCGTGCGGGCGGTCGACGCCGGCCTTGAGCACCAGGAAGCCGACCGGCAGCTGGCCCTTGAGCTCATCGGCCGGCCCGATCACGGCGCACTCGGCCACGTCGGGATGCTCGGCCAGGACCTCTTCCATCGCTCCGGTCGAGAGCCGGTGGCCGGCGACGTTGATGATGTCGTCGGTCCGCGCCATCACGAACACGTAGCCGTTCTCGTCGATGTAGCCGGCGTCAGCCGTCTGGTAGTAGCCCGGGAAGGACATCAGGTAGGTCGACTTGAAGCGCTCATCGGCGTTCCACAGCGTCGGCGTCGCACCGGGCGGCATCGGCAGCTTCACCACCAGCGCCCCGGTCTCGCCCGCCGCCACCTCGTTGCCCTCACCGTCGACGGAGCGCACGTTCCAGCCCGGCACCGGCAGCGTGGGGGAGCCCGCCACCACCGGCAACGGCTCGATGCCCATGCAGTTGGCGGCGATCGCCCAGCCGGTCTCGGTCTGCCACCAGTGGTCGATCACCGGCCGCGCCAGCTTGTTCTCGGCCCAGTGCAGCGTCTCGGGGTCGCAGCGCTCGCCGGCCAGGAACAGGATCCTGAACTTCGACAGGTCATAGCGCTTGATGTGCTCGCCCTCGGGATCCTGCTGGCGTATCGCCCGGAAGGCGGTCGGGGCGGTGAACATCGTGCTGACGCCGTACTCGGAGATCACGCGCCAGAACGCGCCCGGGTCCGGCGTGCCGACCGGCTTGCCCTCGTAGAGCACGGTGGTGCAGCCGTGCAGCAGCGGGGCGTAGACGATGTAGGAGTGCCCCACGACCCAGCCGACGTCCGACGCCGCCCAGTACACCTCGCCGGGGTCGACGTCGTAGATGTTCTTCATCGACCACTTCAGCGCCACGGCGTGACCGCCGTTGTCGCGCACGATCCCCTTGGGCTCGCCGGTGGTGCCCGACGTGTAGAGGATGTAGAGCGGATCGGTCGCCTCGACCGGAACGCAGTCGGCGGGGTCGGCGGCCGCGACCGCGTCGGCCCAGGAGAGGTCACGGCCCGGGATCAGCTCGGCCTCGAGCTCGGGCCGCTGGACGATGATGCAGTGATCGGGCTTGTCCTCGACGAGCTCGATCGCGGCGTCGAGCAGCGGCTTGTAGGCGATCACCCGGCCGGGCTCGATCCCGCACGAGGCCGAAACGACGACCTTGGGCTGGGCGTCACGGATCCGGGTCGCGAGCTCGTTGGCGGCAAAGCCGCCGAAGACCACCGAGTGGATTGCCCCGATCCGGGCACACCCGAGCATCGCGATCGCGGCCTCGGGGATCATCGGCATGTAGATGATCACCCGGTCGCCCTTCTCTACGCCGGCGTCGCGGAGCGCGCCGGCGAACTTGGCGACCTCGTCGCGCAGCTCACGGTACGTGTAGGTCCGCGCGTTGCCAGTCACCGGCGAGTCGTAGATCAGCGCGAGCTGATCGGCCCGGCCCTTCTCGACGTGGCGGTCGAGCGCGTTGTAACACGTGTTCAGCTGTCCGCCGGCGAACCAGCGGTAGAAGGGTGGGTTCGAGTCGTCAAGAACGTGCGTCCACGGTTTGACCCAGTCGATCCCGGCCGCCGCCTCCGCCCAGAACTCCTCGGGGTTCTCCAACGAGCGTCGATAGATCTCACTGAAGCGGGTGGTGTCGGTCGCTGCCATCTGGGGCTCCTCTCCGCGGGTCTGAGGACCGCCTGGCCGCGACGGTCGCTAACGGCAAGGTTTGTCGTCCTGGCGCCGTGCGCCAACCGTAGCCATCCGGGTTCCCGCTAGGTAGAAGTCCACGTCGCTACGCTCCGTGCAAGTGCCGCTGTCAGCTTTCAGCCCTCACGTACGTGAATGGTTCAGCGGCGCCTTTGCTGCCCCCACGCCCGCCCAGGCGCAGGCCTGGCCGGCGATCGCCAGCGGCGAGCACGTGCTCATCTCTGCGCCCACCGGATCGGGCAAGACGCTGGCCGCCTTCCTGTGGGCGATCGACCGGCTCTCGGCCGAGCGCGGGAGGGGCGGGGGCGGGGGCGCGAACGGTGCCGGGGCGATGGCCGAGCGCGGTACGCGCCTGGTCTATGTGTCTCCGCTCAAGGCCCTGTCCTACGACATCGAGCGCAACCTCCGCGCCCCGCTGCGCGGGGTCGGGGCCGAGCTGAGCGTCGCCGTGCGCACCGGCGACACCCCGCAGCGCGAGCGCCAGGCGATGCTGCGCGAGCCGCCCGACATCCTCATCACCACGCCCGAGTCGCTCTACCTCATGCTCACCGGCAGGGCCCGGGAGATGTTCGCCGCCACCCGCTGGTGCATCGTCGACGAGATCCACGCCGTCGCCTCGACCAAGCGCGGCGCGCATCTGGCCCTGACCCTGGAGCGGCTGACCGAGGCGGCCGGGCGCGACGTGCAGCGGATCGGGCTGTCGGCGACGCAGAATCCGCTCGAGGAGGTCGGCCGGTTCATGGTCGGACCCAGCCGCACCTGCCGGATCGTGGACACCGGAATACGCAAGGAGCTCGACCTGCAGATTCACGTCCCGGTCGAATCGATGACCGAGCCCGACGCCACGCCGGCGCCGGGGATCGATCCGCTGGCCGGCGGGGAGGCCACCCGGCGCTCGATCTGGCCCGCCATCTACCCCGAGCTGCTCGAGCTGATCCGCGCCCACCGCTCGACGATCGTGTTCGTCAACAACCGCCGCGGTGCCGAGCGGTTGGCGCTGCGCCTGAACGATCTCGCCGGCGAGGAGCTGGCCCGCGCCCACCACGGCTCGCTCGCGCGCGAGGAGCGCGTGGTCGTGGAGGAGATGCTCAAGGCCGGCGAGCTGCCGTGCCTGGTGGCGACCTCGAGCCTCGAGCTGGGGATCGACATGGGCGCCGTCGACCTCGTGATCCAGGTCGAGTCGCCGAAGTCCGTCGCCCGCGGCCTGCAGCGGATCGGCCGCGCCGGTCACTCCGTCGGCGACATCAGTCGCGGCCGCATCTTCCCCAAGTTTCGCGCCGACCTGCTCGAGTGCGCCGTCGTCGCCCGGCGCATGCGCGAGGGGAAGATCGAGACCACCGTCGTCCCCCGCAACGCGCTCGATGTGCTCGCCCAGCAGGTGGTGGCGATCGCCGCTGCCGCCGGCGACGAGGAACCGGTCTCCGTCGACGCGCTGTACGCGCTCGTCACGCGCACCCACAGCTACGCCGAGCTCAGCCGGGCCCAGCTCGAGAACGTGCTCGACATGCTCGACGGGCGCTACCCCTCGAGCGAGTTCTCCGAGCTGCGGCCGCGCATCGTCTGGGACCGGGTCGGGGGGACGATCCGGCCCCGGCCCGGCGCGCGCCAGCTCGCGGTCACCAATGCGGGCACGATCCCCGACCGCGGGCTGTTCATGGTCACGCTGCCCGATGGCCGCCGCGTGGGCGAGCTCGACGAGGAGATGGTCTACGAGGCCCGCCCGGGTCAGACCTTCCTGCTCGGGGCGACGACGTGGCGGATCGAGGAGATCGGCCGCGACCGCGTGACCGTCACGCCGGCGCCTGGGCTGCCCGGTGCGGTGCCGTTCTGGAAGGGTGACTCGATCGGGCGCCCGAAGGAGCTCGGCGAGGCGGTCGGCGCGTTCGCCCGCTGGGCCGTCGATCGCTCGCCCGAGTCGCTCGAGTCCGAGTACGACCTCGATCGGCGGGCGGCCAAGAACCTGGTCGAGTTCCTGCGCGAGCAGCAGGCCGCGACCCGGGTGATCCCCTCCGACCGGGCGATCGTGGTCGAGCGCTTCCGCGACGAGATCGGCGACTGGCGGCTGTGCGTGCTCTCGCCCTACGGGGGCCGCGTGCACGCGGCCTGGGCGTTGGCGCTGAGCGCCCGGATTCGCGATCAGCTCGAGCTCGAGTCCGACGCGATCTGGTCCGACGACGGGATCATCGTCCACCTGCCCGACGCCGAGGAGCCGCCGGGGGCGGAGCTCGTGCTCCTCGACCCCGACGAGATCGAGGACATGGTCGTGGCCGAGCTCTCGTCCTCGGCTCTGTTCGGCGCCCGCTTCCGCGAGAACGCCGGCCGCGCGCTGCTGATCCCCCGGGCGCGGCCCGGCAAGCGCACCCCGCTGTGGCAGCAGCGGCTCAAGTCCCAGTCACTGCTCGAGGTGGCCAAGAAGTACGGCGAGTTCCCGATCGTGCTCGAGACCTATCGCGAGTGCCTGCGCGACGTGCTCGACGTCACCGGCCTCGTCGAGCTGCTGACCA
>DATMGZ010000022.1:0-9998 GCA_035555155.1 Solirubrobacteraceae bacterium
GACCACCAAGCGCTCCCGTGCCCGCGTCACCGCCGTGTAGAGCAGCTCCCGCGTGAGGATCCGCGAGCTCGGCGGCGGGAGCAGGATCGCGGCAGTGTCGAACTGCGAGCCCTGGCTCTTGTGGATCGTCATCGCGTAGACCGTCTCGACCGCGCCCAACCGCAGGGGGCTGAAACGCAGCAGCTCTCCCCCGCGCTCGAAGACCGCGTCGGAGTGCTCACCAATGCCCTGCACGATCACGCCGGTGTCCCCGTTGTACAGCCCGAGCTCGTAGTCGTTCTCGGTCACGAGCAGGGGGCGGCCGACGTAATCGCGCAGCTCCACATCGAGATCCTCGACCTCGTCGGACAGCCAGGCCTGCAGGCGCGATGTCCACGCGCTCACGCCGTGCGGCCCACGACGATGCGCGCACAGCAAACGGAACTGACCGAGCGCCGTGAGCGCGTCCATGGCTTCCCCGGCGCGAGCCGCATCCAGCGCAGCGAGCCCCGCAGCAACTGCCAGGCCTCGGACCAGACCCAGGTCTGCCTCCGTCCCGGTCTCCTCGACGTCCAGCGGCAGCCATGTGATCTCGTCCCCCGCCCCGCCGCTCATTGCGGTGACGGCTCCGTCCCCGTCTCCGCGGCGGATCGCCTCGGCGAGCTGAGCGATCCCCCTGCCATAGCGGTGCACGCGGTCGAGCACGACGATCCCGTCGCCGATCGTGACGCCCCCCGGCGGGTCCTCGGCGAGCACCAAAGCGCCCGTCGCCTCCGCCAATTCCGCACGCGTCTCCGAACCCATCCGTAGTCCCGAAACCGCCGGCCCGACGATGTCACCCAGGACGACCCCGGCCTCGATCGAGGTCAGCTGCCCCGGGTCGCCGATCAGGATCAGTCGCGCGTCCGGCCGCACGGCCTCGACGAGCCTGGCCATCAGCGAGAGCGAGACCATCGACGTCTCGTCGACGATCACGACGTCATGCGGCAGGCGATTCTCGCGATCGTGCGCGAAGCGGCTGTGGCTTCGCGGCTTCCAGCCGAGCAGCCGATGCAGCGTCGAGGCGCGCAGACCCAGCAGCAGCGACGTGATCTCCTCGGTGACCTGCAACCGCGCCGCCTCCTCGTGGACCGCCTCCTGCAGGCGCGCCGCCGCCTTCCCCGTCGGCGCAGCGAGCGCGACGAGCGGCGGACGACCCCCGGCCACCGAAGCTTGCTCCGCCAGCAGCGCGACGATGCGCGCGACCGTCGTCGTCTTGCCGGTGCCGGGGCCGCCGGCGACGACGGCGAAGCGACGCACGACCGCGGCGGCAGCGGCCAGACGCTGCCGCATGTCCGCATCCCCCGTGAACAGGCGGCCGAGACCGCCCGCGAGCGCGTCCATCGACACACGCGCCACATCCTCGCCGGCCAGCGCCTGCAGGTCGCCGGCAACCTGACGCTCCTCGCGCCAGTAGCGGTCGAGGTACAGGTGGGTGTCGAGCAGTCGCAGCGGGCGGTCCCCGCGCGGGTCGTCCTCGCCGACGGCGGCCAGGCCGCTCATGGCCACCGCACCGATCCACTCCTCTGCAGCCGGCCAGGGCAACAGGGACAAGTCGACCGGCTCGTCGAATTCGACGCTCGCAGTGTTCCGGATCGTGGCCAGGTCGACGAACACGTGACCGAGTCGGGGGCCGCGCACGGCGAGTGCGGCGGCGAGCAGGACCGCCTCATCCTCCTCCCCCACCAATCCCGCGATCCGCGTCGCCACATGCACGTCGGCGGCCGAGAGCAGCCCGATCTCGTTGAAGGCGCGCAGCAACCCCGTCGCCCGCGCCGCCCGACGCAGATCGAACGGATCCACCACGGCATTCGCCGTGCCGACGCTCATCCGGTTCCCCGGTCCAGGACGTCGCTGAGAGCCTCGACCAAGGCTCCCGGCGGCCGCCACGCAAACACCCCACACGGCGAGCCGTCGACCGCCGGCGTGTCGGCGCCGGCCATGCCGCGCAGGAACAGGTACAGGACGCCCGCCAACTGACTTGACGGGTCGTAGCCCGGCTGGCGCCAGCGTAGGTAGCGGTGCAGCGCGACCGTGTACAGCAGCGCCTGCAGCCCGTAATGCGCCCGGCTCATCTCCGTGGTCAGTGCGCCCGGCGTATAAGCGCCGAGCGTCACCGGCTCATCGAACGTGCCCAGCCAGTTGGTCTTGTAATCGGCCAGCGCGAACCGCGGCCCGTCGAGCCGGATCACGAGATCGATGCTGCCGGTGAGAAAGCCGCGCACGCTCGATCGCAGCATCGGATCCTCGAGCCGCGACGCGTACCCCGCCAGAGGATCGCCATCCGGCAGATGCGCCCGCAGCACCTCGGCGATTGCCGCCAGCCTCAGCCGCCCGCTCGGATCGTCGCCGCCGACGAGCGGCAGCTCGAACGCGAGCTCGTCCAGCCGGTTCATACGCCCGACATCCCGAAGACGCAGGCCGTCCACCACCGCCCCGAGTGGCGTCTCGATCGCCGCCCGGAGCCCATCGACGAGCGCCCTCGCGTCCAGGTCCACCGACCGCCACGCCTGCGCAGCGGCGACACGCGCGGCCAGCTCGGCATCGAGGTCCGCAGCCCCGAAGTCGGTCGCCTCGAACACCCGATGCACGAGCGTCCCAAACTCCACGCCCACGGGCATGTCTCCCAACAACGAAGGGCGATCCAGCCCCGGCACAACCAGCGCGTCCCCGCCAAAGCCGCCATAGCCGCCCAACACCACCGGTGCCGGAGTCGGCGTCTCGGGTTCGTCGCTGAGAACAGGCTCCTCAGGCTCGGTCGCGACGAGCGGATCGTGCGCGCGGGCGGTGATGTCGCTGTAGGACGTGCGTCGCCAGCGCAGGTCGAGGTGGCGGCTAAACCGCGCGGCCAACAGATCGACCGGCGGCTGGGGCGGCGGGCTCCACTCGACCGCGAGCCCGAGCGTCGAGCGCTCGATACTGATGCAGCCGGGCGCCTCCGCGGACAGCCGCAGAAAGCGATCATCTGCGGCCGCATCGGTCGGTGCTTTGGTCCCGTCCGGCGCGACGTTCCCGTCGGCGTTCTTGGCGAACAGGAGCCGCCCAAGCGGCGAATGACCGCTATCCCACCCCGCCGCCCACCAGATCACCGCCTGATGCTTGGCGCGCGTGAGCGCGACGTAGGCCAGTCGCAGGTCCTCCCCGCGCTGCTCGATCCGCTGCTGGCGGGCATGCGCGCCGAACCCCGAGCTGTCGAGTCCGACGTCGATCGTGAGCTGGTCACCGGCGCCGGGGTCGTGAAAGGAGACCGGCACGTCAGGCTTGATGTAACTGGCCTCGTACAGATACGGGCAGTACACGACCGGGAACTCGAGGCCCTTGCTGCGGTGGATTGTCAGCACCTGGACCGCGTCGGCGTCCGACTCGAGCCGGCGGGTGCGCTCCTCCTGCGCATCCTCGGCCTCCGCCGCGGAGATCCGGTGCGCGAGCCAGCCGCGGAGCGCTGTCACCCCGAGCCGCTCGGCAGTGGCCGCCCGGAACAGCAACTGGGCGACGTGGCGGATGTCGGTCAGCCGCCGCTCCCCATCGGTCGAGGTGAGCATGCGGGCGGGAAGGTCCTCGCCGAGCATGATCGTCTCGACCAGGGCGGCGACGCCACTCTCGCGGAGCACCCGGCTCCAGTGGTGGAGGCGACGGTGCACCTCCTCCCAGTCCGACTCGGGCGCGCCGGCGATCCGCCCGGCGTCCCAGCCGAGGAACGGCGTCAGTGCGGCGGTGCGGGCACGGAGCGTCGAGGCGGGCCGCTCGATCGCCTCGAGCAGCCGCAGCCAATCCCGCGCGGAGGGCGTGGCGAACACGCTCCCCGCGCCGTTGATGACCGCCGGGACTCGGGCGGCGTGCAGCTCCGCGTAGATCAGCTCGGCGTTCTTGTTGGTGCGGACGAGCACCGCGATGTGCCCCGGCTCGATCGGCGCTTGCCCGGCCGGTTGCCCGCTCGGCGCGCGGTGCTCGATGTGCGCGCCCGATGAGAGCAACGCGACGATATCCGCGGCGAGATCACGGGCGACGTGCTCTCGCGTCGAGCCCGCCTGGGCAAATCCCCTCGCTGTCAGCTCGATCGTCGGCTCATCGCGGTGGGCGACTCGGACGCGCAGCGCCGCTGCGCTGGGCGCGCCGATCAGCCGCGGCGCCTGATGCGCGGGATCGGCGGCGACGCGGCGATAGACGATCTCGGGATGCCCGAGGCGCGCGTCGCGGAACAGCGCGTCGTAGGCGTCGAGCAGCGCCTGGTCGCTCCGGCGGTTGACCTGCAACGTGGCGTGCGTCGACGCCGTCGCTGCCGCGACGATGTAGGCGTACACGTCGGCGCCGCGGAAGGCGTAGATCGCCTGCTTGGGATCGGCCACAAGCACGAGCGTCACCCCCGCCGTGCCGAACGAGCGGTGCAGGATCTGCCACTGCACCGGATCGGTGTCCTGGAACTCGTCGACGAGCACCACGCCGTAGCGGGAGCGCAGCCGGTCGACCGCCGCGGTCCCGCTCGCGCCCGCCAGCGTGTCGTTCAAGCGCGTGAGCAAATCGTCGTAGGTCATGATCGCGATCCGCCGCTTGCGCCGTTCGAGCTCCCCGCGGACCGCCATCGCGAGCCGGTAACGCATGGCCGCGGTGCTCTGCGGCGGCTCCTTGCGCGGCTCGAGCACCGCGGTCGGGTTAAACACGGCGGCCCGTGCGATCTCGAGCGCCTGACGACGACCGAAGGGCGCCCCGCCACGGCCCTGGAAGCGCCGGACGTAAAGATCGTCGAGCACCTCCTCGAGCAGATCCGTGACATCTTCGACGAACGCCGTGCCCGGGTCGAGGTCTCCGACCGTGCCGAGCTCGGCGAGCATCTCCTGGCAGAACCCGTGCGTCGTGGCGATCGTCGCGGCGTCGAAGTCGGCGATGGCCCGAGCCAGCCGATCGCGGCGGCACCCGATCTCCCCGACTGTCCCGGTGGCCAGCAGGCTCACCACCGGGTCAGCACCGTTGTCAGGCGCGCCCGCCAGGATTCGCGACAGCTGCTGCTCGCAGCCGACCAACCGCTCCCGGACGCGATCGCGCAACTCGCCGGTCGCCATGCGCGTGAACGTGATCAGGAGCAGCCGCTCGAGCGGCATCCCTTCGGCGACGTAGCGCGCCGCCAGGGCCGCGATCGCGTGCGTCTTGCCCGTACCCGCGCTCGCCTCGAGCACGGTGACTCCGGACGGCAGAGGACCGCACACGTCGAACTCGGCGTAGGTCGCGACACCGGTCATCGGTCGGTCACGACCTCGCGGGCGAGTAGCGCGCTCCAAAGCCGGCGGGCGTAGCGGCCGAACCGCGTCGCCTCGGCGAGGTCCCAGCCCTCCCCCACTTCGCCGAGCCGCGGAGCCGCGGCGATCAGCTCCGCCGCGGTGACGGCCCGGCCGAAGACGACGAGATGCTCGGGCTCGCGATCCTCCTTGTCGAAGCCGAACACCGTCTCCCACTCGCGTTTGGCGGCGGCTTCGGCGTCGCCGCCGGCGGCCGCCACCTGCGCGTAAGCGGCCGAGGCCCCGCAGGCCAGCGGCAGCGGCTCGCGCATCCCGCGGTCGTAGAGATCGACGAGCACGGCGAGCGCGGCGAGCGCGGCATCCCGGCGCGCGGCAGTGTCCTCGCCCAGCGACGCGATGCGCGCGATGGTGACCTCCTCCCGGTAGGCCTCCGCCCGCGCGCGACCCACCACCGCGGACTCGAACGGCACGTCCGGACGGGCCGCAGTCAGCGCCAGCAGCCTGACCCAGGCCGCCAGCCGATCGCGTGGCTTCACGCGCGCGTACGAAACCTTGCGGATGGTGGCGCCGCACACGCCGGGCACCGTCCCGGCGAGAGTCCGCCCATCGGGGAGCCGGAGGTTGACGTCGAGCGATCGCCACGCGCCGTCGCCGAGCGTTCGCGCCGCGGCGGCGAGGAGCTGCACCACCGGGCGCACCTTGTCGAGCACCGGTTCGGCCAGCTTTTCCGGCGGGAGCGACCCGCGGGCGAGCTCCGCCTGCACGCAACCCTCGAGCGTCGCGCCGCCGAGCACACCATCGAGCAGTCGCTGTCCCACCCCCCATTCGCCGAGTCCGTCGAGCTCGACGGGCAGCTCATCCTCGACCTCGTCGGCGAACTCTCTGACGCTGATCCCGAGCCGCCCGCGCAGGAACGCACGTGCGGGGTGCTCGACGAATCGCACGAGGTTCTCCAGCTCGATCAACGGCGCGTCCATCGGCGGCAGTGGGTCCGACAGGAAGCGGGCGGGAGCGGTGCGCGCTCCGGTCAGTGCGCGGGCGCCGTCGAGCGCCACGGGGTCAAAACTCCACGGCTGCCCGGGCCTGAGCAGCCCCGCGGTGAAGTTGCGGGGATCGAACGGTTGCAGCGGATGATGGACCAGCACCTGCTCGCGCGCCGGTCCCGGCTCGCGGCTGACGGTGCGCTCGACGGTGTCGAGCAGCTCGCCGAGCGGGACCGCCGGCGGCCGCGGGAGGTTCGTGCGCTCATCGTTGCCCGTGTAGGTGATGATCAGCCGCTCGGTGGCGGCCAGCAGCGCGTCGAGCAGCATCTGCCGATCCTCGGTGCGGGGGTCGCGATCGCCGACGTGCGGATCCTGGAGCATCAGGTCATCGCCGTCGCGCGGCGCCCGGCGCGGGAACTGGCCGTCATCGAGTCCGAGCAGGCAGACGACCCGGTGCGGGACCGATCGCATCGGCACGAGCGTGCAGATCGTCAGGTGCCCGGTGCGAAAGTTCGCCCGCGTCGGGCGACCGCGCAGGCGATCGGCCAGCAACGCCCGGACATCGGCGAGCTCAAGCGAGGCGCCGCTCACGGCGGTGTCCTGCGTCGCCTCGGAGAGCACGTCGTCGAGCACACGCTGCAGTTCCCGGCGCTGCCAGGCATCGCGCTCGCTCGTGGCGGTGAGCGCGTCCGCGGCGCCGGCGATCGCCGTGGCCCAGCGGACGACCGGCTTGGCGCCGGCCAGGCCGTCGACCGCCGCCTGCACGCGGTCGACGTATTCCGCGAATCGCCCGGCGAGATCGATCGCGCCGCTCTCGACGTCATCCACGGGGAGCACGCCCCCGACCAGGCGACGGTCCTCCTCGGTCATCGCCACCCCGACCAGGACCCGGTCAAGCCCTGCGCGCCAGGTGCCGTTGGGGATCACGTCGAGCTTGTACGGCTCGCGATGCGTGGCGTCGAGCCCCCACCGGATCCCGCTCGACACCACCCAGTCCTGCATTCGCGCCACGTCGTCGTCGTCGAAGCCGAAGCGCCGGCGCACGGGCTCTCGGTCGGCGAGGTCGAGGAGCTGGGAGGCGGTCGCCCGCTGATCGGCCAGCTCGAGCAGCCGGGAGATCACCGCGAGCACCGGGTTCGTCTGCCGCAGCGAGCGATCGGCGAGCCTGACCCGCAGATCCGGCATGCGCTTGGCGTCGAGGGCGCGGTCGTCGTCGTCGAGGGGGCCCTCGACTCGGCCGGCGCCAAACGTCGCCTGGATCAGCGGCGCGAACGCATCGATGTCAGGGCACATCACGATCACATCGCGCGGCTCGAGCGTCGCGTCCTCCTCGAGCAGGTGGAGGACGGCGTCGCGCAGCACCTCGACCTGCCGTTCGCGTCCGTGGCAGGCGTGGACCTGGACGCTGCGGTCGGATGGATCGAGCGCCGGACGCGCGTCCGGCATTCCCGGCAGCGGCGGCCCGGGCGGCCGGCGATCGTCCCGGACGTCGGACTGGATCAGCTCGAGCAGCGAGGTCGGCTGCACCGCGAGCGGATAGTGGTGATCGTCGCCGCCACCGGCTGCGGCGAGCACGGGCTGAAGCTCGCGAGCGTCACGGCCCCACGAGGCGAGCAGCCGATTGGCCGGCAACCCGGCCGTCCGGTCGCCCCGCCGCTCGATGACGGGCGGTCCGGTTCGCAGCGCATCGCGAACGTGATCCCACAGGACCGGCGAGGGGTGGAGCACGAACAGGTGCACATCGCGCGCGTCGGCGATCGCCGCGAGCACATCGAGATAGCTGCGCGGTATCCGGGTCAGCCCGAACAGCGACACACGCGCAGGAAGGTCGAGGAGCCGCGGGTCCGATCGGATCCGCTGACACGCCACGTCCAGCCGCTCGGCCGGGCTCGGCTGCCCGATCCGCTCCCGTAGCCGTCGCCACAGCTCCGCCTGCCAGGCGGTCGCCGGTGGCCCTGCGCCCTCGCGCGCCGCCCACGCGCGGACCATCCCGGGTCGATGCACCCCGTAGCGATCGAACAGGTCGGCGATCCGGCGCACGACGGCAAAGCGGCGCGTGGGATCATCGGGATCGCCCCGCGCCCCCTCCAGGTGCTCCGCGAGCGTCTTCAGCCACGGCTGCTCGAGGCACTCGTCGACCACGGCCAGGAGCGGCCACACCGATCGCTCGGCCGGCCATGGGTCATCGTCGGGATCGAGCCCGGTGGCGGCCGCCAGCGCGCCGAGCACGAGCCGGCCGGGAAACGGGAACGCGATGTTCGCGCACACTCCGTCGTGGCGGTCGGCGCCGGCGCCCAGGCGCGTGGAGAGGCCCTGGGTCAGCCACCGCTCGATGCCGCGGGTCGGGACGGCGATGACCTCGGGGGCGAAGGGGTCATCGAGCGGCGTCAGCAGGGTCTGCGCGAGGGCGTCGGCGAGGAGGTCGGCGCGCTCGGCTCTATGGATGTGGAGCATCGAGGACCAGCCTCAGCGTGATTCCTTCCATCCTCCAGAGCATGCCGGGTCGAGATCTTCACCGTCGGCCGCACGCGCGCAAAGAGCCCCGGCATACACCGGGGCTCTCGACGCGTGTCTGGAACTGTCGAGGTTGGGTCAGTGACCGACGACGAGCTTCGCCTGCATCCAGGGATGGATGACGCACATGAAGTAGAGCGTCGTGCCGGGCTTCGCCGTGACCGTCAGCGTCACCTTGGCGTGTTGAGTCGGCGCGATGAAGGCCGAGTCGCCGGGCCGGTCGACGTTCGGCGGCGTCGTGCTGCCTTTCCCGTTCTCGACGAACAGGAACTTGGGCGGCGCCTGCGACTGCGGGTTGGCACCGAGCTCTTGGCCGACCGTCTGGCAGATCTTGCAGTTGTTGATCTGGTTGAGCGTCCGGGGCAGGTCGCTCCTCCTGACCACGCTGAACGTGTGCGGCCCGTCGGAGGCCGCGAGGTTGACGATCGTGATCGTTCCCCCGGACCGGACCCTGTAGACGTCGTTCTGCCAGCGGGTCCCGTCCTGGAAGTAGCGGTTGATCTTGACCACCGTCGACGTGACGGCGTTGATCGTCGTGTGCTTGGGCGCAGCTCCGGCGGCGGCCACGGCGATGGCGCTCCCACCGGCGACGAAACCCATAACGGCGATGCCTGCAAGCAGCTTGCGCTGCATCATCGTGACCCCCTTATCCATGAGGTTGAGTTGATTTCGGGCCGCCGGGCGGGAACGCGACGCGCGCGATCAGCGCAATGTCCATCGACGCCCCCGACGGGCGATGGTTCTGCATGCCGTCTTCCCCGGTGTTGGTTGCCCTCACCCTGTGTCTCAGCACCAGGGCATCGTTAGTCTCCTCCGGCTGCACCGGCGAGTCAAGCGCCTGCGTTCACGCTTCCGCCGGCGCAGACTGGACGCCCTCGGCCACCCGAGACCCGGCAGAGGCCGGGAGCGGCTCTACTATCTCCCCAGGGCGCGCACGGCGATTCGTGACGCCGAAACCACTGGAGAGAGGTTCATATGAAGCGAACCAACGGGACGCGCAGCCTGGCTGCGCTGGCCGTGTCGGTCGTTGCGCTGGTGCTGGCGGCGGCCGGGACGTCGGGCGCGACGACGACGCGGGCGCACGTGACGAGCACGGCTGCAGGCACCGTGTCGGTGTCGAGCGCGGTGACGAGGACGTTCTCGTTCATCGGGAAGGCGAACTCGAAGACGATGACGGTCCTCAACATCGACGGGCTGTTGATCAACGCGCGGTGTAGCGGCAACGGTAGCCCGATCGTCTTCGCGTTCTCGT
>DATMGZ010000023.1:0-17795 GCA_035555155.1 Solirubrobacteraceae bacterium
GTCCACCGCCACGCGGGGCAATCTCCGCGACGTGGACTTTCTTCCTCTGACGGTTGACGTCGAGGAACGCATGTATGCAGCCGGGAAGATTCCCGGCTCGTTCTTCAAGCGCGAGGGACGCGCGGGGGAGAAGGCGACGCTGACCGCGCGCCTGATCGACCGTCCGATCCGTCCGTTGTTCCCGAAGGGCTGGCGCTATGAGACCCAGCTCGTCGCGCTGCCGATGTCGGTCGATCACGTCAACCCGTACGACATGCTGGCCATGAACGGCGCCTCGGCGGCCTTGATGGTCTCCGACGTCCCGTTCCCGACGCCCGTGGGCGCCGTGCGGATCGGGAAGATCGACGGCAATTTCGTGGTCAACCCGGAGGAGGAGGACCTGCTCGAGAACACCGAGCTCGACCTCATCGTCGCGGGCACCGACGAGGCGATCCTGATGGTCGAAGCGGGCGCCAACGAGATCCCGGAAGCGGAGATCCTCGACGCGCTCGACATCGCCCATGATGCGATCAAGAAGCTCGTCGCCGCCCAGCGCGAGCTGGCCGAGAAGGCCGGCAAGCCGAACGTGGACGTCGTGGTTGCGCAGGTCGAGCCCGAGCTCTACGAGCAGATCAAGGCCTCGCACGGCGCCGCATTGGATGCCGCGACGCAGGTCGAGGACAAGCTCGAGCGCCAGGAGGCGACCAAGGCGGTCGAGGAGGAGGTCCTGGCCAAGTACTCCGGCGATCCCGAGTCCGAGACCCATGCCGAGTATCGCGGCAACGCGCAGCGGGCATTCGACAAGCTCGAGAAGACGATCATCCGCGAGCGCATCGCCGTCCACAAGAAGCGCCCGGACGGTCGCGGCTCGGAGGAGATCCGGCCGATCTCGATCGAGGTCTCGGTCGCTCCGCGCACGCACGGCTCGGCTCTGTTCACGCGTGGACAGACCCAGGCCTTCAGCGTGGCGGCGCTGGGCACGACGCGTGAGGAGATGCGCCTGGACACGCTCGGCCTCGAGACGACCAAGCGCTACTTCCACCACTACAACTTCCCGCCCTTCTCGGTCGGGGAGGCCGGGTTCATGCGCGGCCCCAAGCGCCGCGACATCGGTCACGGCGCGCTCGCCGAGCGGGCGCTGGTGCCGATGATCCCCTCGCAGGAGGAGTTCCCCTACACGATCCGCGTGGTCTCCGACATCCTCGAGTCCAACGGCTCGAGCTCGATGGCGAGCGTCTGCGGCAGCTCGCTGTCGCTGATGGACGCCGGTGTGCCGATCAAGCACCCCGTCGCCGGCATCGCCATGGGCCTGATCAAGGAGGGTGACGAGTACATCATCCTCACCGACATCGCCGGCGTCGAGGACCACCTCGGCGACATGGACTTCAAGGTCGCCGGCACGGAGAACGGGATCACCGCCCTCCAGATGGACATCAAGATCACGGGCGTGACGTTCGACATCATGCGCGACGCGCTGGCTCAGGCCAAGGTCGCGCGCCACTTCATCCTGAACGAGATGACGAAGGTCATCGACGCCCCGCGGGCCGAGCTGTCCAAGCACGCGCCGCGAATCTCGTCGATCAAGATCGATCCCGAGAAGATCGGCCTGCTGATCGGCAAGGGCGGCGAGACGATCCGCTCGCTCCAGGAGGAGTACGAGTCCCAGATCGACGTCAACGACGAGGGCCAGGTGCTCGTCTACGCCGCCAACGGCGAGCGTGGCGACGCGCTGGTCGAGCGGATCCGCTCCATGACCAAGGAGGTCGAGGTCGGCGATGCGTTCGCGGGCAAGGTCGTCAAGACGACGACGTTCGGAGCCTTCGTGGAGCTCGCCAAGGGCACCGACGGTCTGCTGCACATCTCCAACGTCGCCCCCGGGCGCCGCATCGACACCGTCGAAGAGGTGCTCAACAAGGGCGATGAGATCAACGTGCTGGTCGTCGAGGTCGACCGCGAGCGGGGCCGCATCGGCCTGCGTCTCGCCGAGGACCCGGACGTGGCCGGCAAGAGCAAGGAAGAGCTCGCCACGGTCGGCAGCGGTGACTCGGGACCGCCGCGGCGCGACCGCGGTGGTGACCGCGGGGGCCGCGGTGGCGGCGACCGGGGCGGCCGCGGCGGCCGTGACGGCCGCGACCGAGGCCGGGACGGCGATCGCGGGGGACGCGTGCGCGACCGCGACCCCGACCGCTCGTAGCCGAGGGCTCACCCGACCACGTGGTCCAGGAGCACCGGCTCACAACGCTCCCATCAGGCGTGCGGATCGTGACGGAGGCAATGCCCTCCGTCCGATCCGTCTCGCTCGGTTTCTGGATCGGCACCGGGTCGCGCGGCGAGTCCGACGACGAAGCCGGCCTCTCGCACCTGATCGAGCATCTGCTGTTCAAGGGCTCGTCGAAGTACGCCTCGCTGGAGATCGATCAGATCTTCGACGCCATGGGCGCCGAGCTGAACGCGGGCACGGGTAAGGAGACCACGTCGGTGTACGCGCGGGTGATCGACGATCACGTCGACACCGCCTTCGACGTGATCGCCGACATGGTCTTCCGGCCGGCGCTCGAGGACGTCGAGTCCGAGCGCGCGGTGATCCTCGAGGAGATCGCGATGTACGAGGACGACCCCCAGGAGAAGGTCTTCGACATACTCGGAGAGGCGGTGTTCGGCGAGCATCCGCTGGGCCGCGCGATCATCGGCCGCGCCGACGTCGTCGCCGGCGTCCCGGTGCCGGAGATCGCCCGCTTTCACGGCTCGCGCTACATGCCGAGCAACGTCGTGATCGCCGCTGCCGGGGCGGTCGATCACGACGCGATCGTCGCGCTTGCGGCCGAGCGGATCCCCGCCGCCGGGCCCAGCCTTCCCGGCGGCCTCGGCGTGACGCCGGCGCCCGCCGTCGTGGGCGCGCGGCGCCGGTTCGAGCGCAAGGAGACCGAGCAGTTCCACGTCTGCTTCGGCGGCCCGGGGCTCTCCCGTCACGACGACCGCCGGTTCGCGCTGCGCGTGCTCGACAACATCTTCGGCGGGACCTCGTCCTCGCGGCTGTTCCAGGAGGTGCGCGAGCAACGCGGGCTGGCCTACGCTGTCTACTCCTTCACCAGCGCCTTCCAGGACTCGGGTCAGATCGGTCTGTACGTCGGCACGCGGTCGGACAACCTGGCCGAGGCGCTGTCGGTGGTGGAGACGGAGCTCGAGCGCATGCGCCACGAGCCCGCGACCTCCGAGGAGCTGCTGCGGGCCAAGGAGAACCTCAAGGGCCGCGTCGTGCTCGCGCTCGAGTCCACCGGCGCGCGCATGAACCGCCTCGGCTCCGAGGTGCTCGCGGGGGCGCCGCTGCTGTCGCTGGACGAGGTCGTGCGGCGGATCGACGCCGTGACGATCGACGACCTCGCCGCGCTCGCGGACTCGCTGTGGGCCTCCGAGCACCTGTCGGCGGCCGGCATCGGCCCCGACGAGGCGCGCTTCGAGGAGTCGCTGGGAGCGATCGCCGCCGCCCCCGCCGCCGGCGTGGAGGCCGCCGGGTGATCCGGGTCGCGGTCGCCGGCGCGGCGGGACGGATGGGAGCCACCGTATGCGAGGCGGTCTCGGCGGCCGAGGACATGGAGCTCACCGGACGCGCGGATCCCGCGCTCGGCGTGGTCCTCGCCGACGTGCTCGGCGACGCGGACGTGCTGGTGGACTTCACGGTGCCCACCACGGCGGTCCAGAACACCCGCGAGGCCGTTGCCGCCGGTGTGCACGTGGTGATCGGGACGACCGGGTTCGACCTCGACGACCTGCGCGAGGCGGCCCGCGCCGGCACCGGCGCGAACGTCTTCATCGCCCCCAACTTCGCCATCGGCGCGGTGCTGATGATGCAGTTCGCCGCCGAGGCGGCACGGCACATGGCCAAGGCCGAGATCATCGAGCGCCACCACGACGGCAAGGTCGACGCGCCGAGCGGCACCGCCGCGCGGACCGCGGCGCTGATGCAGGCGGCGGCGCCCGACGCGGGGCCGGTGCCGATCCACTCGGTCCGCCTGCCTGGGCTCGTCGCCCACCAGGAGGTCATCCTCGGCGACGTCGGGCAGACGCTGACGATCCGCCACGACTCGATCGACCGGCACTCGTTCATGCCGGGCGTGCTGCTGGCCGTGCGGCGCGTCGGCACTCTGACCGCGTCGCCCGTGGTCGGCCTCGAGCACCTGCTGTAGCGCTTTCTTAGCGCCTTCCGTCGCGGCCGCGCTGTTTCAGGCGCTATCCTTGTGGCGAACAGCACAAGCAGCGGGAGGCTCGTCATGCCGTGGAAGAGGAATGTCCTTGTGGTCGCCAACGTGACCGCGACCTCCGACGAGCTGCTCGATGCGCTCCTGGGGCGTACGGGAAACGAGGCGACGGCGTTCACGCTGATCGTCCCGGCGACCTCGGCCGGCGGCGGCCGGAGCGCGGCGCGGGAGAAGCTCGAGGCGGCGGTCGCGCGCCTACGCGGCGCCGGCCTCGAGGCCGAGGGCGCCGTGGGCGACAGCGATCCGATCGTGGCCGTGACCGAGGCCTGGGACCCGAAGCGCTACGACGAGATCCTGATCTCGACGCTCCCGACCGCACTGTCGAAGTGGCTGCAGACCGACCTGCCCCATCGGGTCGAGAAGCTCACCGGCGCGCCCGTGAGCCACATCGTGTCCTCGCCCCCTCGGCGGCCGTTGGAGACCGTCGCGGCGCGGCGGCCCGAGAAGCGCGGCGTGATGACCCCGCTGACCGTGCTGGGCTGGGGCGGCGGCGGCGGCAGCAGCAGCTAGTGCGGCGCTCCGCCCGAGGGCGGGGCGACGCAGCGCGTCGGGGCTCTAGACTCGAATCGTGGCCCCGAGAATGCCCTTTGACCTCACCGCCGTCCTGCGCGGGCTCGACGCCCTGCGCAGCGCGATCGTCGCGCCGGGCAATGTTGGGGACTCGCTGCCCCGGGCGGTCGACCGCGCGGCCGAGATCACCGATGCGATCAACCGGCTGACCGACGAGGTCGCCAAGCTCAACGACCAGGTCGAGCGGGCGCTTCCCGTGATCGAGTCGATGGACCAGCAGTTCAAGCGCTCCGGGCCCGTGCTGGACACCATCTCCCAGGCCGAGAAGGGCCTGGCCCAGGTCCTGCGGCGCACGATGCGCCCACGTGGGCCGGGGGACACGGGCGCGGCGGGAGAGCCGCCCGAGCCCACGACCGGGCCGACCGTGCCCGAGCCGGACCCCGGTCCGGGCGATCCGGAGCCGCCGTATCGGGACGCCGAATAGCCCGTCGCGACGGCCGCGCGGACAGGCTGCGCCCGGCCCTCCGGCCGGATTGCGATAATCACCCCATGCCGGGCGACCTGGGAGCGATCCTGACCGCGATGGTCACGCCGTTCGACGCGGACTTGCGCGTCGACGAGGACGCGGCCGTGGCGCTGATGCACCATCTTGTGGAGAACGGCTCGGACGGACTGGTCGTGTGCGGGACGACCGGGGAGGCGGCGACCCTGACCGACGAGGAGCACCTGCGGGTGATCCAACTCGCGGTCGAGGAGATGAGCGGACGCTGCACGATCGTCGCCGGTGTCGGATCCAACGACACCAACCATGCGATCGAGCTCACCGAGCGCGCGACGTCGCTCGGCGCGGACGCGATGCTGTCGGTGACGCCGTACTACGTGCGCCCCAACCGGCGCGGCATCGTGCGCCACTTCGAGGAGGTCGCGCAGGCCACCGACAAGCCGATCATCCTCTACAACATCCCCAGCCGCACGGGCACCGACATGCCCAACGATCTGCTCGCCGAGCTGGCCCAGATCGAGCACGTGTGCGCGGTCAAGCAGGCCAACAACGCCAATCTGGCCCTCGTCGACGGACTCGAGCTGTACGCGGGCAACGACGACATCCTGTGCCGCACGCTCGAGCTCGGCGGCGCCGGCGGGATCCTGGTGGCCAGCCATATCGTCGGGCCCGAGCTGCGACGGATGGTCGACGAGCCCGAGCACCGGCGCGAGATCGAGGCCCGGCTCAAGGACGTCTTCGAGGCTCTGGCGGTGACCAGCAACCCGATCCCGGTCAAGGCCGCCCTGAGTCTGCTCGGACACCGCGTGGGCGGACTGCGCCTCCCGCTGGTGGAGGCCGACGAGCACGAGCTCGCGACGGTCCGCGAGATGCTCGAGCGCCACGGCCTCCTGCAGACTGTTCAGACGTGAGCGACCGGCTCCGCGTCCTGCCGCTCGGCGGTCTCGGCGAGATCGGCAAGAACATGACCGTCGTCGAGTACGGCGGGCGCATCGTCGTGGTCGACACCGGCCTGCGCTTCCCCACCACCGACATGCTCGGCATCGACCTGGTGCTGCCCGACTTCACGTATCTGCGCGAGCGCGCCGAGGACATCGAGGCGATCGTGATCACGCACGGCCACGAGGATCACCTCGGGGCCCTGCCCTGGGTTCTGCGTGAGCTCGGCGACCAGCACTCCCCGACGATCTATGGCGGTCGCCTGACGACCGCAATGGCCCGCTCCAAGCTCGACGAGCACAAGCTCCGCGACGCCCGGCTCGAGGACATCGAGCCCGGCGACGAGGTCACGCTCGGCCCGTTCACGATGGAGCTGGTGCACATGACGCACTCGATCCCCGACGCCTCCGCCGTGGCTCTCACGACCGATCTCGGGACGGTCCTGTTGACCGGCGACTACAAGTTCGACCAGACGCCGGTCGACGGCATCCCGGCCGACGTGTCGCGACTGGCCGAGCTCGGGCGCGAGGGGCTGCTGTTGCTGTGCGGGGACTCCACCAACGCCGATCGCCCGGGCTTCTCGCCCAGCGAGCGCGAGGTCGGCCCGCACCTCGAAGAGGTGTTCGCCCGGGCCGAGGGCCGAATCATCGTCACCAGCTTCGCGTCCAACATCCACCGCGTGCAGCAGGTCGTCGATGCCGCGTCCGCGCTCGGGCGCAAGGTGTCGCTGGTCGGCCGCTCGATGCGCAAGAACGTGAACATCGGCCGCTCGCTGGGCCACATCGAGATCCCCGACGGGATGCTGGTCCAGCCGCAAGAGGTCGAGGACTGGCCCGATCACAAGGTCGTGGTGATCTCGACCGGATCCCAGGGCGAGCCGCTGTCGGCGCTGCGCCGGATGGCCCACAGCGACCACCGGATGATCAAACTCCACCGGGGCGATACGGTCGTGTTCTCGGCCACGCCGATCCCCGGCAACGAGCGGGCGGTCAACGAGACGGTCGATCGCCTCTACCACATCGGCTGCGATGTGATCACGCCGCGTGAGGCCCCGATCCACGCGTCCGGCCACGGGTACGCCGAGGAGCTCAAGCTGATGCTCAACCTCGTCAAGCCACGCTACGTGCTGCCGATCCACGGCGACCACAAGCGGATGCACCTGCACGCGCAGCTGGCCGAGGCGGTGGGGATCGATCCCGATGACATCTTCAAGGGCGAGAACGGGCTGCCCCTCGAGATCGACGAGCGCGGCGCCCGCTGGGGCAACGCCGAGCAGTCCGGCATGATCTTCGTCGACGGCGTCGACATCGGCGATCCGGCCGATGTCGCGCTGCGCGACAGGCGGATGCTCTCGGCCGACGGGATCTTCATCGTCGTGGCGACCGTGTCCGAGCAGGACGGCGAGTCCGTCGTCCCGCCCGAGGTGATCTTCCGGGGGGTTCCGTTCATCGAACAGGCCGACGGCCTGGTCGATGAGATCCGGGCCGAGGTCGAGCGTTCGCTCGGGCGCTCGGCCAAGGACGGTCTGCGCGAGATCGACCTGCTACAGCAGGAGCTGCACGACGACCTCGCGGCGTTCGTCTACGACCGCCTGCGTCGCCGTCCGATGGTGTTGCCGGTCGTCGTCGAGGTGTAGGAGCCTGGGGCCGAGTCACCCGTCGCGGCCGAGGAGGACGTCCCCGCGCCGGTGGCGGGACTGGCCTGATCGTCGGCGCTCGCCTCGGCGGCGAGTGGAATCCGGATCACGAACCGCGTGCCGCGGCGCTCCGCGGGCGCGCCGGGATGCTCGAGCGTGATCGTTCCGTTGTGCGAGGCGACCACCGCGCTGACGATCGCCAGCCCGAGGCCCGACCCGCGGGCGCCGTCCCGGCCGCCGCGCACGAAGCGCTCGAACACCCGCCGCTCGAGTTCGGGCGGAATCCCGGGGCCATCGTCCTCGACCACGAGCACCGCCTCTCCGTCCGCGGTGGAGACGGTGGCGTGGATCCGGGTCTGGAGCGGGGTGTGGCGGATCGCGTTCTCGAGCAGGTTCAGCACGAGGCGGTGAAGCTCATCCTTGGAGCCCTCGACCACGGCCGGCTCGACGCTGACCGTCAGGTCGCGGTCGTCGGCCACCGGCTCGAGCTCGGCCACGGCCTCGAGCAGGGCGTCGGCGAGGTCGACCGGTCGGTGCGGCTGAATCCGCTTCGCGTCGGCCCGCGCCAGCAGCAGCAGGTCCCCGACGAGCCGGCGCATCCGCTGCGTCGAGCGCAGCGCCGCCTGAGCCGTTTCCGCCTGCTCTCCCTCGAGCTCCTCGCCGAGCAGCTCGAGGTTGGCGAGCACGCTCGTGAGCGGCGTCCGCAGCTCGTGGGAGGCATCGGCGACGAACTCGCGCTGGCGGTCGAGCATCGCCTCGGTGTCGCTGCGCGCGGCCCCGAGCGCGTGCAGCATGCCCTCGAGTGTCCGCGCCAGCTCGGCCACCTCGTCGTCGGCTTCCGGATGCGGCAGCCGGAGGCTCGGATCGCGTGTGCGCTCGATCTCGCGGGCCGCGTCGGTGAGCTCGGCGACCGGACGCATCGCCCGCTGGGCCAGCGCGAGCCCGGCCAGCAGCGCCAGGATCGTGCCGCCGAACACGCCGAGGATCAGGAACACGCGGACCTTCGCCAGCGTGTGGTCGATGTCCGAGAGCGGGCGGGCGTAGAACAGGTACCCCTCGCCGCCCGACCAGGTGATGAAGCGGAACTCGATCCGATACCCGAACTGCTCGGCCGGGGAGTGCGTCGGGAGCGTGAACGCCGGATCGGTGACCGGCACCTGCCGACCGTCCACGAGGCGCGTCTGCGAGCACAGCCGCAGCCCCGTGTCGTTGAACACGCGGATCTGCGCGTGCTCGGCGCTCGCATAGTCGCTGAGCTGGATGTTCGTGTTGCAGTCGAGCGTGCCCGCATTCTCGACCGGGTGGAACTGCTGCTGCAGCTGCTCGATCGCCGAGCGGATCTCGTCGTTGAACTGGCCGCGCACCTGCCGCGTGGTCAGCACGCCGACGATGGCCGCGAACCCGCACAGGATCACGCACGTCAGGACCGCCGAGCCGCCGGCCAAGCGCCACCGGATCGGCAGCGACCTATACGCGGAGAACGTAGCCCGCGCCGCGGATCGTGTGTAGGAGCCGAGGCTCGCCACCGGCTTCAAGCTTTCTCCGGAGGTTGGAGACGAACACCTCGATCGTGTTCGTCATTGAGAAAGGGTCATAGCCCCACACCTCATCCAGCAGCCGCTGGCGCGAGATCACGATGCGCTCGTTGCGCATGAGGTACTCGAGCAGCTCGAACTCCCGCTGCGTCAGATCGACCGGCCGGCCGTTCCGGGACACCTCGTGCGTGTCGGGGTTGAGCTGCAGGTCGCCGACCTCGAGCGTCGCCTGGCCCCGTGGGGGCCGGCGCCGCAGCAGCGCCCGCAGTCGGGCCAGCAGCTCTTGGCGCTCGAACGGCTTGACGAGATAGTCGTCAGCGCCGGCGTCGAGGCCTTCGACCCGCGATTCGACCGCATCGCGCGCGGTCAAGACGAGGATCGGCACGTCGTCGGTCTCACGCAGCGTCTTGGCCACGTCGATCCCGTCGAGCTTGGGCAACCCGAGGTCGAGGATCACTAGATCGGGCAGGAAGGCGTGGGCGAGGTCCAGAGCGCTGACGCCGTCGCCCGCGAGCTTGACCTCGTAGCCCTCCATCCGCAGCGAGCGCTGGAGGACGTGGGCAATCGCGTCGTCGTCTTCCACCACCAACACGCGCGGCGGGCGTTCGAATTCGGCCATCCTGAATCAAGATGGTAGGGGTGCGGAGGTGGGCGGCGGGGAGAATTTAGTGCGGCTTGATACGGGCTTTCCGGTCGCGCCTCGGTCGGCGCGCTCCGGCGGTCCTCCGGGCGGACGGTCAGGCTGGGAGCAGGGCGGGGAGGAACCCGACCAGCGGCAGCGAAGCAGAAGCTCCCGGACATGGCCACTCGCCAGAAGCGCAAGCCCAAAGCGCCACCACCGCGCGCACGCCGCTCGCTGCTCGCGAGTCGTCCGAGCCTGCCCCGGATCGAGCTCCAGGCCCACCAGCTCGACATCATCGGCCTGGCGTTGATCGCGCTGGGCCTGTTCCTGGCCGGCGTCGCCTATCTGCACTGGACCGGTGGCACGGTGGGGGAGGGGCTCGTGCGCGGGCTGCGGTTCGTGCTCGGAGCGCTCGGCTATGCGATCCCCGCCGCGCTCGTGGCGGCCGGCGCCCTGATCTTGATCCGTGAGCTGCGCCCGCCCGCGCGGCCGATGCGCACCGGAATCCTGTGCCTGGTGGCCGCGCTCACGCTGATGTTCGCCGCCGGCACGTTGGGACTCGGTCCCGGCCTGGCACCGAAGCAGGGGTTCTGGCACCCGGCCACCTTCGAGTCCCGCGGCGGGATCATCGGCGAGGGCGAGTTGTGGGTCGCCTCGACGCTGTTCTCGACCATCGGCGCACACATCCTGGGCGTGTTCATGCTCATCGCCGGACTGATCCTGGTCACGGGGGCCGGCGTGGCCGGTGCGATCCGCGCCACCGGCGCGGGAGTGGCGGGCACCAGCCGCGTGCTCAAGCGCTCGACCGAGGAGATCGCGGGCACCGTCAAGCGCCCGGCGCGGCTGACCCCCGACCCGGCCGCCGGTCCCGTTGGCGATCCCGAGCCGATCCTGCCGCCGGAGCCGGATACGGCCGAGCTGATCGTCCGCGCCACGCACGTCGAGGCGCCCCCGATCGAGGATGACGGGGGCGAGCCCGAGGACCTGCTCGGCGAGGAGCTCGAGCTCGACCCCGAGTCGGACCCGGAGGACGAGGACGACCGCGAGCACGTCGCGGCCGGGCCCGTCACGCGCGGCGAGGTCGGACCCGAGGACCTCACCCCGCAGGGCCGATACCGGGCCTCGATCACCGACGATCCCGACTTCGTGTGGCGGCTCCCGGGCGGCCGCTTCCTGACCCGTTCGACCGGCGAGGCGGCAAAGCCCGACACGGCCGGCCAGGAGCAGGTCGCGCGGACCCTGCTCGAGACGCTGGGTCACTTCGGGATCGAGGCCAAGGTGATCGGTCGCGTGACCGGGCCGCACATCACGCGCTATGAGCTGCGACTCGCGCCGGGCACGAAGGTGGCCAAGGTGGCCCAGCTCAAGGACGACCTCGCCTACGCGCTCGCCGCCACCGACATCCGCATCCTGGCACCGATCCCGGGCAAGCAGGCGGTCGGCGTCGAGGTGCCCAACGCACGCCGGCGGATCGTGCATCTCGGCGACGTGTTCCAAGACCCGCCGCCGGACTGGTCGCCGCTCACCGTCTGGCTCGGCAAGGACATCGGCGGCCGCGCAATCGGTGCCGACCTGGCCAAGATGCCGCACCTGCTCGTGGCCGGCACCACGGGCGCCGGCAAGTCGGCGTGCGTCAACGCGATGCTGTCGAGCATCCTGCTGCGGGCCACCCCGCATGAGGTGCGGCTCGTGCTCGTCGACCCCAAGCAGGTCGAGCTCAACCACTACGACTCGATCCCGCACCTGCTGACGCCGGTGATCACCAGTCCGCGGATGGCCGCCAACGCGCTGCAGAACCTGGTCAAGGAGATGGAGGAGCGCTACGGCACGATGTCGCTGGCACGCACGCGCTCCCTTCCAGAGCTCAACCGCGCCCGCGCCGAGCGCGGCGACCCGCCGCTGCCCTACATCCTGTGCGTGATCGACGAGCTCGCCGATCTGATGATGGTGGCTCCGGCCGATGTCGAGGACTCGATCATCCGCCTGGCCCAGAAGGCCCGCGCGGTCGGCATCCATCTGGTGCTCGCCACCCAGTCGCCCCGCGTCGACGTGATCACCGGCATGATCAAGGCCAACGTGCCCTCGCGGATCGCCTTCGCCGTCTCGAGTCAGACCGACTCGCGGGTCATCCTCGACCACAACGGCGCCGAATCGCTGCTCGGCCAGGGCGACATGTTGTTCTCACCCGTCGGCTCGTCGAAGCTGCAGCGGATCCAGGGCGCCTACATCGACGAGGCCCAGATCCTCGAGCTGACCGAGTCCTGGCGGCGCCAGGGCGCGCCCGAGTTCCACGAGGAGCTGCTCGAGGAGGTCGCCTCCGAGGATGCGGGCTCCGACGACGACGCCCTGCACCCCGACGAGGACCCGCTGCTCGAAGAGGCGATCTCGCTCGTCGCCCAGATGGGCACCGCCTCGACCTCGATGCTCCAGCGCCGCCTGCGCCTCGGCTACACCCGAGCGGGCCGGCTGATCGACATGCTCGAGCGCCGCGGCATCATCTCCGGCTACGAGGGCTCCAAGCCGCGCCAGGTCCTGATCACCGAGGCTGACGTGCCGCGGATCCTCACGCATCTGGCGGAGGGGGCGGGCGCGGGTTCTGTCGCCGGTGGCAGCTCGGAGCCCCCGCCTCCCTAAACTCGCCGCCGTGCCACACGTCCAGGCCAACGGACAGCGCCTGTACTACGAGGTCCATGGCGAGGGGGAGCCGCTGGTCTGCATCATGGGCCTCGGGGGCGATGTCTCGGGCTGGCGCTCCCAGGTGCCCGTGTTCTCACGCTGGTACCGGACGATCGTGTTCGACAACCGCGACGTGGGCCGCTCCTCCTACGCCGCGGCGCCGTACGTGATCGAGGACATGGCCGCCGACGCGCTCGGCCTGGCCGACGGGTTGGCTCTGGGTCGCTTTCACCTGCTCGGGATCTCGATGGGCGGAGCGATCGCCCAGCAGGTCGCGCTCGCGCAGCCCGAGCGGGTCAGCACGCTGACCCTGTGCGTGAGCTATGCATCGGCCGGGCGAATGGGGCGCGATCGGGCTCGCCTGCAGGCCGACGCGGCCGCCGAGAAGTCGGACGATGCCCTCCTCGAGGAGCTGATGCTGCTGACGCTCTCGGAGGCGATCTACGAGACCGCCGATGATCTGCCCGCCGTGCGCGAGCTCGTGCTCTCCTATCCGTATCGGCAGCGCCGCGAGGGATTCATCCGCCAGATCCGGGCCGGGGCGACCCACGAGGCGGGCGATCGCCTCGCCGCCCTGACGATGCCGGTTCACGTGATCGGCGCCGAGCAGGACCTGCTGGTGCCGGTGTGGAAATCGCGCCAGCTCGCCGAGCTGATTCCCGGCGCTCGGATGTCTGTGATCGAAGGCGGGGCCCATGCGGTGAACGTCGAGCACGCTCGCGAGTTCAACGCCCTGGTGCTCGAGTTCCTGCGCGACAGCCGCGCCGTGCGGCCCGCTTTTTGACAGCGAGCGTTCATCGGCCCGTCCGCGCCGACTGCGGATCGGCTGGTGGGTAGCCTTCGGCGCGTGGCGGACATCGGCTCCACGTTGCGGGAAGCGCGGATGCGCAACCGCATCGACATCACCGAGGTCGAGGCGCGGACGAAGATCCGCGCCAAGTACCTCCGCGCGATCGAGAACGAGGAATGGGATCTGCTGCCCGGACCTGTGTACATCAAGAGCTTCCTGCGCACGTACGGTGACTACCTGGGCCTCGACAGCCGGGCCCTGATCGACGACTTCAAGCGCCGCTACGAGCGTCCCTCCGACAACGAGATGCGGCCGATCGCCCCACTCGGCCGCGAGCGCGACCGCGCCGCCAGGGGGCCGCTGCTCCCCCCGTGGGCGCTGATCGGCCTGGTGCTGCTGGTCCTGGTCGCGGCTCTGTACATCGTCGGCCGCAGCAACAGCCCCGGCACGCCAGCGCCCCCCACCGGAGCGCGGGCGACTCCTCCCCACAAGGCCCGGCCCGGGGCCCCGGCCCGCACGCATCACCCCGCACCGCCGCCGACGACCGTCAAGCTCCAGCTGAGGGCGACCGGTCAGGTCTACATCTGCCTCGTGGACGGCGGCGGCAAGAAGCTGATCCCCGGCACGATCTATGCCGCGGGGCAGGCCATCCCGAGATATACCGCCCCCAAGCTGCTGGTCACGCTCGGCAACGCCTCCGTGCGGATGCGGGCCAACAACCGCCTGGTGCACGTTCCGGCCTCGGCCAACGCGATCCGCTTCCTCGTCGGTCCCACGAGCGAGCGGCAGATCCCACTCTCGGCCTCGCCGACCTGCCCATGAGCGCCCGCGCCGGCATCCTGATCACCGGTACCGAGGTGCTGACCGGGATCATCTCGGACCGCAACGGCCCGTGGCTGTCGGAGCGGCTGCGCGAGATCGGGGTCGACGCCGCGCAGATCCAGATCGTCGGCGACCGGCCCGACGACCTGCTCGCCGCGCTCGAGTTCATGGCCCGTGAAGGGCTGGCGCTGATCGTCACCAGCGGCGGCCTCGGCCCGACCGCGGACGACCTCACGGCGGAGATCGTGGGGCGCTTCTGCGGCCGCCCGATGGTGCTCGACGCCGAGCTCGAGGAGCGGATCGCCGACATCCTGCGCCCGATGATGAAGCGCTGGCCGGGGCTGGACCTCGACGCGATCCGGGTCTCCAACCGTAAGCAGGCGGTGATTCCCGAGGGAGCCACCATCCTCGAGCCGGTCGGCACCGCCCCCGGCCTGGTCGTGGCGCCGGCCGACGGGTCCGGTCCGACCGTGGTCGTGCTCCCGGGCCCCCCGAGGGAGCTGCAACCGATGTGGGAGACGGCCCGGAACACCGAGGTGTTCCGCGCCGCCACCGCCGGCGCGACCACCTACTGCCGCGGGATCGTTCGCCTGTTCGGCATCCCGGAATCGGAGATCGCCAACACGCTGCGCGCCGCCGAGGCCGCGGGGCTGCAACTCGACACGCTCGAGATCACGACCTGCCTGCGGCGCGGCGAGATCGAGATCGCCACCCGCTACGAGCCACCGGCCCAGGGCGACTACGACGCCTTGATCGCATTCGTCGCCGACCGCCATGCCGACACCCTGTACTCCGAGGACGGATCGACCATCGACGACCAGGTCGCGGTGCTGCTGCGGGATCGCTCGATCGCCGTGGCCGAGTCCTGCACCGGGGGGCTGATGGCCGCGCGTCTCACCGACCGCGCGGGTGCCTCGGGGTACTTCGCCGGCGGCGTGGTCGCCTACTCCAACGAGGCCAAAATCGCACTGGTGGGCGTCGACCCCGCGCTGATCGCCCGCTGCGGCGCCGTCTCCACCGAGGTCGCGGAGGCGCTCGCGCTGGGCGCGATCGAGCGCTTCGGCGCCGGGGTCGGGGTGGGAATCACCGGGATCGCCGGGCCCGACGGCGGAACCGAGGAGAAGCCGGTCGGCCTCGTCTGCTTCTGCGTGGCCACCGGCGCCGGCGACCGGATCACCCGCAGCGTCCGCCTTCCGGGTGGGCGCGCCGACGTCCGGGACCGCTCCACGACGGTGTCCCTTCACCTGCTGCGCCGGCTGCTGCGCGGCGAGTCCGACCGGCCGCTGCCCGGCCCCGAGGACGCGCGCGGCTCGAGTGCCCCCGTGGCAGGCGCCTCGCGCTCTGACGACGGCGATACGCGTCCGTGACCGGCGAGCGGGCGCGGCTGTTCGTCGCGCTCGAGCTGCCCGACGCCGCGCGTGAGGCGCTGGTCGACTGGCGCCGCGAGGCGCTCGGGCCCACTCCGGGCCTGAGGCTCGTGGCGGCGGGCTCGCTGCACCTCACGCTGTGCTTCCTCGGCTCGCAGGAGGCGTCGGCGCATGAGCCGATCGCCGCGGCCTGCGAACGCGGCCTTGCGGCGGCGGGCCGGCAGGCGCCGCCGCTGGCCGCCGGAATGCCGGTCTGGCTCCCGAGGCGGCGCCCGGCCGTCGTCGCAATCGGGATCGAGGATCCCACCGGCGGGCTCACGCGGACCCGGCAGTCGCTCGCCGCCGAGCTCGCCGGTGGCGGCTGGTTCGAGTCGGAGGGGCGGCCGTTCCTGCCCCATGTGACGGTCGCGCGGGTCGGCCGGGGGACGCGCATGCGCGCGAGCGAGCTACCGGCTCCCGCCCCGCTCGCGTTCGCCGGCCGAGAGGTGGTCCTGTATCGCTCCACCTTGCTGCCGACGGGCGCCCGCTACGAGCCGCTGCGGACATGGACGCTGGAGCGTGAGGCGGCCTGAGGACAGGGCAGGCGCGGCGCAGACGTCCGGCGGCTGCGGAAAGGTTTCACAGACTCGGGTCTGTCCTGGCACGGATGTGTCTTGTTTCGTCGCAGCGGCCGGTTCTAGCGTGCCGGTTCCGTCCGCCACCCGTCCTACCGTGGCGTGTTCACAGCGCATGAGACAAGGAGTCGAACCGGAATGACCGATCACGACAAGGCCGACGCGAAGTCAGATGCCAAGCGTCAGGCTGCCCTCCAGGGTGCCCTCACGCAGATCGAGCGGCAGTTCGGCAAGGGCACGGTCATGCGGATGGGCGATCCGGGCGCACGTGTGGCCGTCGACGCGATCCCCACCGGCGCGCTGTCACTGGATCTCGCCCTGGGGATCGGCGGCGTCCCACGGGGACGGATCATCGAGATCTTCGGCCCTGAGTCGTCGGGAAAGACGACACTCGTCTACCACATCCTCGCCGAGGCCCAGAAGCTTGGCGGCGTGTGCGCGTTCGTCGACGCCGAGCACGCCATGGACCCGCTGTATGCCCAGGTGATCGGGGTCGACATCGACGAGCTGCTCGTCTCCCAGCCCGATTTCGGAGAGCAGGCGCTGGAGATCGTCGACATGCTGATCCGCTCGGGTGCCGTCGACGTCGTGGCAATCGACTCGGTCGCCGCGCTGACGCCGCGCGCCGAGCTCGAGGGTCAGATGGGTGACCAATCCGTCGGCCTGCAGGCCCGGATGATGTCCCAGGCGATGCGCAAGCTCGCCGGCGGCCTCAACCGCACCCAGACGCTGTGCGTGTTCACCAACCAGATCCGCGAGAAGGTCGGCGTCATGTTCGGCTCGCCCGAGACCCAGCCGGGAGGCCGGGCGCTCAAGTTCTACTCCTCACAGCGCCTGGACATCCGCCGGATCGAGACGCTCAAGGACGGGACCGAGGCGGTCGGTAACCGGGTGCGCGTCAAGGTGGTCAAGAACAAGGTCGCGGCCCCGTTCAAGCAGGCCGAGTTCGACATCGAGTACGGCCGGGGCATCTCGACCTCGGGCTGCCTGATCGACTACGGCATCGAGCACAACATCGTCACCAAGTCCGGCTCGTTCTTCTCCTACGGCGATGAGCGGCTCGGACAGGGGCGCGGCAATGCGAAGGCGTTCCTGGATGAGCATCCCGAGACCGCGAAGGAGATCGAGGGCAAGATCTACGCCGCGCTCGGGCTCAACCGCGACCTCGTCAAGACGATCGAGCCACGCGACGACGATGCGGCAGCGCTGGCGGCGGTGGAGACGGTCGGCGACAAGGCGGCATAGCGTGGGGCAGAGCTCGTCCGCCGGGCCCGCACGGGATCCCGCTGCCCGCGTCGAGCTCGCGCTGGCGCTCGCGTACCGGTACATCGACCGTCGCGAGCGCAGCGTCGAAGAGGTTCGCCGCCACCTGGATGCCAAAGGCGTGCAGCCGCAGACGACCGCCGACGTCGTGCGGCTGCTCGGTGAGCAGGGCCAGCTCGACGATGTCCGCTTCGCCCGCCTGTTCGCCGAGGACAAGCGCGAACTCGAGGGCTGGGGCGCGGAGCGGATCCGGCGCGGCCTGATCGGACGGGGCGTCGACCCCG
>DATMGZ010000024.1:0-7270 GCA_035555155.1 Solirubrobacteraceae bacterium
GCGCCGGCGCGGCCGAGCCGGAGCCGGCCGCGGCCGCCGCGATCGGATTCGCCGCCGGGCGCGCGGCGACACCGGGGGCCGGCGCCTGCGCGGCCGGCGCCTGGGACTGGGCGAGCTGGGCCAGGCGCCGCTCCAGCTCCATGATCCGAGCGGCCGCCTCCTTGGCGTTCTCGCGCAGCGAGGCGGTTTCGCGAGCCTGTGCGAAATAGAGCAACACCAGGATCGCGAGACCGATGATCGCGGCGAAGCCGGCGTCGGCGCCCACGGAGTTGATGAAGTTGTGGACCGAGAAGGCGTAGGCGGGGGACCCCATACTTCGCTCGCAGTCTACGTTGCCAGCCGGGCGCCTTGCGCGTCCGCAGCGCCGGCCCTCACCTTGGACAGTCTCGACACCTCTTCCGCAAGTGCGGCGGCATCTCCTTCCAGCACGAGCAGGTTGATCTCGCCGAAGGTCGTCTCGACCCAGGCCGGATCCAGTGCCTCGCGCTCGGCGCGGAGGATCTTCTGAGCCGGCGTGGGCTGCGGGCGCTCGTAGGGATTGAACAGGTCCTCGTGGAGCTTCTCCCCCGCTCGCGCGCCGATGATCACGATCGCGATGTCACGCTCGGGCTCCAGCCCCGACAGGCTGATCATCGCCTTCGCGAGGTCGATGATCATCACCGGCTCGCCCATCTCGAGCACGAACACCTCGCCGCTGCCCTCGCGCAGCGATCCCGCCCGGATGACCAGCTGCACCGCCTCGGGGATGGTCATGAAGTACCGGCTCATGCGCGCATCGGTGATGGTGACGGGACCTCCGGTCGCGATCTGGCGGCGGAAGATCGGGACCACGGAGCCCGAGGAGCCGAGCACGTTGCCGAACCGCACGGTGGAGTACGTCGTCGCGGGATGGCGGGCGGCCGCCGCCTCGACGGCCCACTCCGCCAGAGCCTTGGACGCGCCCATCACGGTGGCGGGCTTGACCGACTTGTCGGTGGAGACGAGCACGAACGTCTCCACACCGAGCTCGCCGGAGATCCGGGCCATGAGCCGCGTGGCCAGCGCGTTGTTGCGGACCGCCTCGACCGGGTTCAGCTCCATCATCGAGACGTGCTTGTACGCCGCGGCGTGGAAAACGGCGGCGGGGCGGTGCTCGGAGAGGACCTCGCGCATGCGCTCCTCCTCCTTGCAGTCGGCGAGCACGGGCACGGCCGTGCGAACATGACGCTCCTCCTCGAGTTCGCGGAGAATCTCGAACAGGTTGTCCTCGGCGTGGTCGACCAGGACCAGGCGGCGGGGGCCGACACGGGCGATCTGGCGACACAGCTCACTGCCGATCGAGCCGCCGGCGCCGGTCACCAACACGACCCGTCCGGTCAGGTAGGCGCCAACACGCTCGAGCTCCATCACCACGGGCTCGCGGCCGAGCACGTCCTCGACCTGCACCTCGCGCAGCTGACGCGTGACCTGGAGCTGCCCGGAGCCGTCCTGGAGCAGCTCGAACACGGTCGGCGTGGTACGCACCGGAATGCCGCGCTCGCGGCAGGCGGCGACCACGCGGGCGCGGACGGTGCCGGGCGCGGAGGGGATCGCGATGATCACCTCGTCGGGCTCGACCTCGTCGAGCACCCGCGTGAGCTGCTCGGTCTCGGTCGTGCCGAGCACCTTCAGGCCGTGCTCGTCCTTCGTTCCGCGCTTGCGGGGATCGTCGTCGACGAACCCGACCGGACGCAGTCGCAGTTGCGGGTTACGGGCCAGCTCGCGGACGACCAGCCGGCCGCCCTGGCCGCCGCCGACGATCAGCACGTCGCGCGCATCGCGGGCGACGCTGAAGTTGCGCACGCGGCCCTCGACGACGAGGTGGACCAGGAACCGCGCCCCGATCAGGAACGCCAGGGCGAGCAGCATGAACAGCGCGATCACACTGGCCGGCAGCGTCACCGCCGTCGAGACCAGGCTCACCGTGCTGTGGCGGAACTCGAACGTCGGCGGGGTCTGGACGGGATGCAGGAACGTGATCGCGCCCACGATCACGAGGGTGGCCACGACCACGCCCTTGACCACGGCCTCGTAGTCGCGCTGGCCGACGAAGTTCCACAGCCGTTGGTAGAGGCCGAACGCAGCCAGCACGACGAGCACGATCGGCACGACCCAGGGGATCGTGGCCTCGAACAGCTCCTCGTACAGGGTCGGAACCGTGAAGTTGTCGAACCTCAGCCGGAAGGCGAGGAAATATGCGAGCGCGACCAGCACGCCGTCCACCACGAGCTGGGGCAGAGAGTGACGGTGAACGGGGAAGGCCGCGGATCTGATCCGCCGGCGCACGACCCGGATTCTAGGTGCTTCGGGGGACCGGTTCTGTTTGCGCTCTGTGAGCCGCGCGCGCGATACGCCCTGGCCCGGTCAGATCCCGCCGGCCGGACAGGCGAGCAGATTCGCCATGAACGCCGGGTCGCGGCGGACCCGTTCGCGGTCCGCGCCCGCGGTCCGCTTCACGATCGCCACCTGGTCCGGGCTGCTCAGCCGCTGCAGCCGCCCGTCGGCGATCAGGTGCTCGTCGACGGCGCCGAGGCGGCCCTCGAAGACCGTGAATACAGGGGTTCCGAGGGCCACGGCCTCACGATTCATGGTCCCGCCGGCCGACACCACGAGGTCCGCATAGGCGATCAGCGACTGCGCGTCGACCGCCCCCTCGGGCACGATGAAGCCGCCGAGCGCGGTCAGCTCGGCACGCTGCTGCGCGGTGCGAGGAAAGACCACGGTCTGGGTTCCCCGTAGCCGCTCGAGCACCCGGCCGAAGAGGTCGTTCTCGAACCGGTGATAGAGCGAGACCGCCGGCGGCGTGCGCACAACGACGATCGGCTCGGCCGGGTCCAGACCGAGCTCTCCGAGGATCCCTCGATCGGGCTCGAAGCGCGCCAGGTAGTACTCCTCCTTGAGGCCCGGGTACCGGTGCAGCTTGCCGCGGGCACCGTAGCGCCACAGTCGCTCGGGCGGGATCACGTCGGGCACCACGACGGCTCGCGCCAGGCGACAGTTGACGTTGTGCTGCACCGTGGCCCACTCGTAGTCGAACGTCGTCGTGCACGGGATCCGGAGCAGTGCCGCCGCGACGGTGATGTCGTTGGAGCCGTGTCCGAGCGCGAGGTCGAAGCGGCGAGGACGCGCCCACCGGGCCAGGGCCGCCGAGCGGTCGGCGAGGCCCCACGCCTTGGCCGCCAGCCCGCCGCCCCGGTGGCGGCCGATCGTCGTGTGCGCGATCCCGAGGCGGTTGCAGAGGCCGAGGGTCTGGGCGAAGTCGCGCGCCGTGACCTCGACCTCGTGTCCGTGCGCGCGCAGCTCGTCGATCACGGGCGCGAGCACGAGCACGTGCGGCGAGTTGGTGAAGTCGACCCAGACCTTCACGGCCGGGCGGCGGCGGCCACCGCGCCCACCACCTCGCGCACCTGCTCCCCGCTGAGCACCGGGCTCATCGGCAACGCGATGTTGGTCCGCGCCAGCTCGTCGGTGACCGGCAGCTCGGGCGAGGCCGCGCGGTAGGGCGCCATCGCCGGCTGCCGGTGCACCGGCAGCCGGTAGTACCCCCGCGCCTGAACGTCCTGCTGGCGGAGTCCGGCCAGGACCTCGTCGGCCCGCGGGTGCGTGACGACGTAGAGATGCCACGCCGGATCGACACCATCCGGGACCGCGGGCAGTCCGCAGTGCTCGCCCAGGCCCAGCTCGGCGTAGGCGCGCGCGGCCGACCGGCGTCCCGTCGCCCAGGTGTCGAGCTCGGGCAGGAAGAGCCGAAGGACGGCCGCCTGGAGCTCGTCCAAGCGCGAGTTGTAGCCGACCTCGATGAACGTGGACTTGTCATGGGAGCCGTGAAAACGCAGCGTGCGTGCGAGCTCGGCGACGCCGTCATCGTCGGTCGCGATCGCCCCGCCGTCCCCGAGCGCCCCCAGGTTCTTGGACGGGTAGAACGAGAACGTGGCCGCGTCTCCGAGCGCGCCGGCGCGGCAGCCGTCGAGGCTCGCGCCGGCCGCCTGCGCTGCGTCCTCGAGCACCGGGAGGCCGAGCTCGCGCAGCTGCGGCACAGGGGCCGGGCAACCGAACAGGTCGACCGCCACGATCGCCTTGGTCCGCGGCGTCAGCACCGCGCGCACGGTGTCGACCGTGACGTTGCGGGTGTCGGGATCGACGTCGCAGAAGATCGGCGTCGCGCCGGCGGTGACCGCCGCCTCGGCGGTCGCGTAGAACGTCAGCGACGGGACGATGACGTCGTCCCCAGGCCCGACTCCGAGCGCTCGCAGGGCGATCGTGATCGCGTCGGTGCCGTTCGCGACCCCGACCACATGGCGAACTCCGAGGTAGTCGGCGAACTCGCGCTCGAACGCGCTCACCTCGGGACCGAGGATGAACACGCCACGCTCGATCACCTCGGAGAGGCGCGCCTCGATCGCCGGCCACAGCCGGCTCAGCGGGGTCTGGGTGTCGAATAGGGGGACGGCCATCGCTCCGCGAAACCCTAGTGGAGCGTTCCGGCGACGGGCCGCTACCCTTCGCCGCCGTGCTGCTTTCCGTCGCATCGCTGACCGAGCCTCTGGTGAACCTGGCGATCAACATCATCAACGACCTCGGGGTCGCCGGGGTCGCGCTCCTCACGTTCAGCTCGGCGGTGATCGGGCTGCCCGGGACGGAGCCGACGATGCTGTTCGCCGGCTTCAACGCCTACCAGGGGCATCTGACGATGATCGGGATCATCTTCGCCGGCCTGATCGGCGACATCGGGGGTGCCTCGGTGGCCTACGCGATCGGCTATTACGGCCGGCGCGACCTGCTCGAGCGTCACGGCAGCAAGCTCCACATCAGCACGAAGCGGCTCGATGTCGCCCATCGCTGGTTCGAGCGCCACGGCGCGCCGGCAGTGTTCGTCTCGCGACTGATCCCGGTGGTCAGGGCAGCGTTCCCCTACGTGGCCGGGGTGGCCGAGATGGGGTATCTGAAGTTCGTCACCGTCGCCACGCTCGGTTCGATTATCTGGATCGTCGGCCTCGCCGAGCTCGGGCATGCGGTGGGGAGCAACTGGCAGAACTGGCGCCACCATCTCGAGATCGTCGACTACATCGGTGCGGCGATCGTGGTGGCGGCGATCGTCTATCTCGTGATCCGTCGGCGGCGCGGACCCGGGGGCGGAGAGCCCACACCGGCCGCGGATGCCTCGGCCTGACGCGCTCCCGCCGCTCCGCGAGGCCCTCGCCCTGGGCGTCCTGCACGGGCCCGCCGAGCTGTTGCCGATCTCCTCATCGGGCCATATCGCGCTGATCCCCTGGCTGCTCGACTGGCGCTACTCCGAGCTCGATCCCGAGCTTCGCAAGTCCTTCGAGGTGGCGCTGCACGCGGGCACCGCGGCGGCGCTGCTGATCACCCTGCGTGAGGAGGTGGCCGACACGGTGGTCGCGATGAGCGCCCACCGGCTGATGCTCATCGCCCTCTCGTTCGCGCCGCCGGCGGTCGTCGGCTATACGCTCGAGCGCCCGATCGAGCGCCACCTCGGGACGCCGCCGACAATCGCCGCGGGGCTCATCGCGGGCTCGCTCGTGATGGCCCTCGCCGACCGGCGGCCGCAGACCCGGACCACCGAGGACGCCGGTTTCCGGGATGCGTTGTGGCTCGGTGTGGCGCAGGCCTGCGCACTGATCCCAGGCGTGTCCCGCAACGGTGCGACGCTTGCCGCGGCCCGGCTCCGCGGCTTCACCCGCGCGGACGCGAACCGCCTCTCACGCCACGTCGCCCTGCCCGTGATCGCCGGCGCCACGGTGCTCAAGACCGTGCGCCTGCGCCGCCGCGGGCTGCCGCCGGGAACCGGCCTGCCGTTCGCCGCCGGCGCCGGGGCGTCGTTCGCCTCGACGCTCGGGTCCACGTGGCTGATCCGGCAGGTCGAGCGCGATCGCTCGCTGTTGCCCTACGCCCTCTACCGGCTGGCGCTGGCGGCCGCGGTCCTCGCCCGGATGGGCAAGCGGCGGCGGTCCGCCGGGTAGGGGACAATTGCCGGCGTGAGCGATGCGTACGCAGCGGCGGGGGTGGACACCGGCGAGGCCGATCGGGGCGTGAGCGCCCTGGTCGACGTGCTGCGCACCATCGACACCGGTCGCGCGCCGCTCTCGGTTCCGCTGCCCGGTCACTACGCCAGCGTGATGCGGGTCGCCCCGGGCCTCGGGATCGCGCTCGCCACCGACAGCGTCGGCTCGAAGGTGATCGTCGCCGAGCAGGCCGGCCGCTTCGACACGATCGGGATCGACTGCGTGGCGATGAACGTCAACGACCTCATCTGCGTCGGCGCCGAGCCGATCGCGCTGCTCGACTACCTGGCCGTCGAGCGAGCCGACCCGGAACTGCTGGTCGACCTCGCCAAGGGCCTCAAGGCCGGCGCCGAGCAGGCCGGCGTGGAGATTCCCGGCGGCGAGGTGTGCCAGCTCCCGGAGGTCATCCGCGGCCATCCCTCGCCCTACGGGTTCGACCTCGTCGGATCGGCGTTCGGCACCGTGGCGCTCGACGGGATCATCGACGGCAGCGCCTGCGGGCCCGGCGACGCGCTGATCGGCCTGCCGTCCTCGGGCGTGCACTCCAACGGGCTCACGCTCGCCCGCCGCGCCGTGCTCGACGACGGCGGCCTGGCCCTGGACGCCAGGCCGGGAGCACTCGGCGGCGCCAGCGTTGCGGACGTCCTGCTCGAGCCGACCGTCATCTACGTCCGGGCCGTGCTCGACCTCGTGGCCGGCGACATTCCGGTCCACGGCCTCGCCCACATCACGGGTGGCGGCATGCTCAACCTGCTGCGGATCGGCTCCGGCGTCGGCTACGAGATCGACGCCCCGCTGCCGGTGCCGCCGGTGTTCGGCCTCATCGCCGAGCTCGGTGGCGTGAGCGAGGCCGAGATGTGGGAGGTGTTCAACATGGGCTGCGGCCTCTGCGCAATGGTGCCTGAGGAGCGCGCCGATGACGCGGTCTCGCTGTTGGCCCAACGGCACACCGGCGCGGCGCGGATCGGGCGGTTGACCGATCGAGCGGGTGTGGTGGCGATCCCGGGGCTCGGGTTGGTGGGCGATGGCGGAGGACTGCGGGCGGGCTACTAGGGGGCGCCGCTCCCGGGGGCGGGGTGCCGCCGAGCGCCGGCCCCTACGCGTACGCCACGAACCCCGGCAGCTCGAACACGACCCTCGCCCCGCCGGCCCGCGCCCGCCCGACCCGGATCGTCCCGCCGTGGGCTTCCACCAGCGCCTTGGCGATGGCCAGGCCGAGGCCGGCGCCG
>DATMGZ010000025.1:0-20810 GCA_035555155.1 Solirubrobacteraceae bacterium
CCAACAATCCAAGCTCGCCGAGCTGCCGGATCGTGTCATCGAGATCCGCGTTCGCGCGTTCGATGGCCTCGTCCGCCTCGCGGATCTGCTGCTTGCGCGACGCGCGTCCATGTACGTCGGCCGTGGTCGAGTACGCCCGGACTGCGTCCAGCACCATCTCCTCGACACGGTCGGCCTTGACCGCCGCTCGTCGCTGGCACCGGTTCGCGCTCGTGTCACCGCAGCGGTAGTTACCGCTGGAGCTGTTGATCACCATCCGCGAGGCGCACGTCCCGCAGCGCAGCACACCCAGGCGCGCCAGCAGCCGCTCGGACTTGGCTTGGCGCCCGCGTGAGACCGTCCGCCGCTGCACGCGTTCGAACAGGGCGCGATCCTTGATGATCGGCTCGTGGGTGCGCGTGTTGTGCAGCTCGCCGAAGTGGATCTCGCCGAGGTACATCCGCGAGCGCAGCATCGACGCCACGCCGGAGATCGAGCGCTCGATCCCATTCTCGGCCAGCAACGCCTGGATCTCCACCAGCGACGCGCCGCGGTCACGGCGCTTGAACGCCTGCACGACGACCCGGGCCTTGGGGCGCTCCACGACCAGCACGCCGTCCTCGCCGCGCACGTAGCCGGGCGAGATCCTGGAGTTGGGCAGCACACCGCGCGCCACCACGCGCTCCTGGGCGGCCGCGACCTTCTCGCCCGTCACCTCGGCGTAGTACTGGAACGCCGCACCCATCATGTTGTTGCTCATCCGGGTCGCCGCCGTACCGTTGGTCAGCCTGCCGTGGTCGATCGCGTAGATCTCGCCACCCGCGTGCTCGACGCGCTCGATCACCTCGAGCTGCACTTTCAGGGAGCGCACCAGCCGGTCGAAGTAGGCAACGACGATGTGATCGGCCTCGCCCGCCTCCACCATCTCGATCGCCTTCAGCAACCCCGGCCGTTTGGCGAGCGGAAGCTTGCCGCTCACGTCGATTTCCTCGAACGCGTCGACGACGCGGTTGCCTTGGTCTTCACTCCACGACTTGGCCCTGGCGAGCTGGGCGTTGGGCGAGTGGAAGTTCTCGTCTTCGCGGTCTCCCTGCTCGCTCACGCGCACGACGACGACGTCTCTGGGCTTCTTCTGCATGCTGGTTCCTCTCCGCCGGGATGGACGCTAACGCCTTTTGGACGCTTGGGATCCGACCGGGGAGAAGGCCCGCGCGGTCAAGGCCCGCTATCAGGGGGTGTGCCGTGGGTGCGGCGCGTCGACGCGGCCGCGCAATGGCAAGGGCGACGCTTACGCCTACTGCAAAGCCTGCCACCCGGGTGCGATCGAGCGCCGGTGGACTCGCGAGCGCGTGCTCGACGCCCTGCTGCGCTGGAGCACCCGCTACGGTCGGCTGCCGTCGTCGTACGACTGGTCACGCACGCACGCGCGACGCCGTGGGGGAGAGGCGCTCGAGCGACTCAGCGCAGGCGACTGGCCCTCCGCCAGCGTGGTGACCGCCGTCTATGGGAGCTGGAAGGCGGCACGGGCGGCGGCCGCGGGGCAGATGTCGGGGCTGGCGGTGGAGAGCGCCGATCGGCCGGATCGTCCTTCGTGACGCGCGGTCGGCCGACGTCGTCAGCACTCGCCCATCAACGGGCGCACCACTCAGGAACCTGCTGCACAAATCGAGACTCAGGCCCGGAAACCCTGTACCTAGCAGGGTAGTGGCGGAGGCGATTTGAAACGGAGCGGAGTGTTGTGAGCATCCAGATCGGCGAGCAGCTCGGGCGGCCGCGGCGCCGTGTGCATGCGCCGGCGGCGGTCTCGGACCGCTCGCCCGTCAGGGCGGTGGAGCCGGTTCCCCGGATCGCACTGACTCAGCAGGAGGCGTGCGCCTCGCCTAGTGCTGCCAATGAGTTCTTCGTGGCGCGGGGGCGCCTGCAGCTCCGGGTAGCCCGGTCGGTTGATGCCCGAGGTCGCGGGCATGCCTAGACGATCACCGGATCGTCCGATCGAGGCGGTGCCACGACGACTCCTCACAAGAGCTGAGGCCGCGGCGTCGCTAGGGATGAGCATCGCCCACTTCGAACGATTCGTGCAGCCGTTCGTGAAGGTTGTCCCGTGCGGGCAGCTTCTGCTGATCGAGCCGGGCTCGCTCGACCGGTGGGTGCAGGAGCACGCACGCTTGGCAAGCGCCGTCGGGTAATCGCGCGTCGTCGAAACCGGCTCGAGTGCCGGCGCGACGCGCCCGAGCATAATTCGCACAGGCGCGCAAACCGAGTTTCGAGGAATCAGTTGAGCAGCGAATACCGAAGTACTCGCACATCCGGCCTCTACGTCCGCCACAGTCGCAGCTGCCCGGCCTACGAGGACGGGCAGCGTCGCTGCCGGTGCGAGCCGTCGTATAGGACCCGCCGTCGAATCGACGGAAAGCCTAGGTGGAGCCCAGTGTTCAAGGATCGCGCATCGGCGATCAGCTGGGACGGGCACGAGGCCAAAGCCGAGCTGGCCGTGCGCGCGCTTCGCCACGACGGTCCGACGTTCGGCGATGTTGCTCGTGAATGGTGGGCGCTCGTCGAGGCCGGAACTTATGCCCGGCGGCGCGGCCGTGGCAAGAAGCTGTCCGACACGACAGCCGCCGACTACCGGGGCGTGCTGTTCGGCAGGTCAGAGCAGCGGCCGAAATCGGAAGATCCAGGATCGCTCGTGCTGATCGATCGCTGCGGACGGAGGTCGATCGCTTCGCTCGACGATGCTTACTGGCAGTCGATCGTCGACGAGCTCGTTCGGACAGGCAAGTCGTACTCGCGGATCGCGACCTATCTCGCGGTGATCCGGCACGTCTACGCCTACGCGAGGCGTCCGAACAGGCGGCTTGTGGCGAGCGACCCGACCCGTGACCTCGAGATGCCAGCCAACGACGGCAAGGTTCGCGAGCGCGTCGCCACCGCCGAGGAGGCGGCGAAGCTGATCGAGGCGCTCCCAGCCGTCGACACCGCAGGCGCGCTTAGCTGGGAGGCAGTTCTGGAGATCCGCGCGTCGAGCGAGAGCGCCGGCGCGCTCGCCCGCCGGTTCGGCTGCAGCGACGGGTTGATCGGCAAGGTTCGCCGCGGCGAGCTCTACAAGATGCGCGGCGGCGGCCGCTCGATAGAGACCGGCGACCGCGCCGGCTGGGCTCTCGCGTTCTACACCGGGATGCGCCGCAGCGAGATCGGGCGGGCGCAGTGGCCGCACGTGTTCTGGGATGCGGACGAGATCATGGTCGCCGCGTCGAAGAGCGATGCGGGGGAGGGCCGGCGGGTGCCGATGGTCGGCCCGCTGAAGAAGATCCTGCGCGAGGAGTGGATGCGCCAAGGCCGGCCCCCGACCGGGAGGATCGTGATCCGCTCCGTGCTGTCGGGCAAGTGGCAGGGCCGCGCCGATAGGGCCTGGAAGAAATCGCGCCTTGCGCGCGTGACTCTGCACGAGGCGCGGCACACGTACGCGAGCTTCCTGATGGCCGCGGGATACAACCTCAAGCAGATCCAGGAGTACCTCGGCCACGCTGACCTCGTCACGACCGGGCGCTACATCAAGAATCTGCCGGTCCCGGGAGGCACGACGGCGCAAGCGAAGCTCGAGGCCTACCTGGCGGCCGAGATCGGCGACTTGTAGCCTAAGAATATGGACACAAATATGGACACAACTGTCAGGAGCGTTGCAGTTAGTAGAGGTTCGTGGGGCACCCGAACCGCCAAACGAGATCTGGACGGAATGCCTGCAAGACGCGGCATTAGCGTCCACAGCGTTGATGCCGGAGGAGGGACTCGAACCCCCGACACGCGGATTATGATTCCGCTGCTCTAACCGACTGAGCTACTCCGGCGAGGGAGGCGCCAGTCTAGCGTCGGCGCTGTCGGTGGGGCGCCCATCCGCGGCGGCCCAGGGGAGGCCGAACAGCACCAGGACGATCAGCCACGCGAGGCCGACGGCGTAGCCCGCCAGGACGTCGCTGGTCCAGTGCACGCCGAGCATCACGCGGGCCGGTCCCATCGTAGCGATCACGACCACGCAGGCGCCTGCCCAGACCCGGTGCCCGCGCTGCCACAGCAGCACCGCGGCGAGCCCGAACACGGCCGTCGTCCACGTCGTGTGCCCGCTGGGGAAGCTCGGTGTGCTCAGCCCGGCGCCCGACGGCCGCGTGCGGTCGGCGATCGTCTTGATCACCCAGGTGAGCACGCTGACGCCGAGTGTGCTGAACGCGAGCACGGCGTGGCGCCAGCCAAACGCGCGCCAGGCCCAGGCGCAGAAGACGATGATCACGATCGCCGTGAGCGGAAGCCGCCCGAGCCGATCGAGCACGTGCGCCGGGGTCAGCGCGAGCCCGTGGAAATGCTGCTCCTTGACCTCGGCCGCGTTGCCGGTGTCGCCCGGGAACGTCCCGTCGAGCGCGATCACCGCCCAGGACCCCGCCACGAGCAGCGCGAAGGCGATACCGGCGAGCAACAGGGCCCGGCGCGCCCCCTCCGACACACGGCCGTCGCTCTCGGGAGCGGGGCCGTCGATGGGGTGGGGCTGCGGGCCGGTCACCGGGTCAGGATGGCGTATCGACACCACCCGAGAGCGAATGTCGCCCCTATGATCCGGCGCCATGCCCGACCTCGGTCCCGCCGTCAGCACCGTCGTGCGCCGCTGCCTCGAGGTCAAGGCCGGTGAGGACGTTCTGGTCATCGTCGATCCGCAGACCCGGACGATCGGCGAGGCACTCCGCGAGGCGGCGGCCGCCGCCGGCGCCGACGCCGTCCTCACCGTGATGGACGAGCGCCCCAACGACGGCACCGAGCCTCCGCCCACGGTCGCGGCCGCGCTGGCGGCCTGCGATGTATTCATCGCGCCGACGACCCGCTCGCTCAGTCACACCACCGCACGCAAGCGGGCCAGCGACGCCGGCGCCCGCGGCGCGACGATGCCCGGCGTCACCGAGGACATGCTCGCGCGGGTGATGGCGGTCGACTTCGACCTGATGGGCGCGCGCTCGCGGGCCGTGGCCGCGCTGCTGAGCGAGGGCTCGACCGCGCACGTGACATGTCCGCTGGGCAGCGATCTGACGCTCGATCTGGGCGGCCGCGAGGGCATTGCCGACGACGGCGACATCACCGGCGCCGGCGCCTTCGGCAACCTCCCCGCGGGGGAGGGCTTCATCGCCCCGGCCGGCGGTGACGGACGCATCGTCGCCTCGAGCCTGGCACCGCTCGGCCTCACCGACGAACCCGCCGTGCTCACGGTGTCCCGGGGGCGGATCGTCGGCGCCGAGGGCGGTCTCGGCCCCGAGTACCTGGAGCGGTTGACGGCGCACGGGGAGCTGGGCACCAACCTGGCCGAGCTCGGCGTCGGCACCAACGACCGGGCGATGCTCACCGGCAACGTGCTCGAGGACGAGAAGCTCCTCGGCACGGTGCATGTCGCCTTCGGCGCCAGCGCCGGCATCGGCGGCACCGTCTCAGTCCCGATCCACCTCGACGTCGTCGTGCTCGACGCGACGCTCGAGATCGACGGCCGGCGCGTGCTCGACGCGGGGAACTTCCGGCTCTGACTCTGCTCGCCGTCCCGAACGTCTCCGAGGGCCGCGACGCCGGCGTCATCGCCGCGATCGGCGAAGCGTTCGACGCGCGCCTGCTCGACGTCCACTCGGATCCCGATCACCACCGGACCGTGTTCACGCTAGCGGGGGAGCCCGGTGCGCTTGCCGCGGCGGTTATCGACGGCGCCGGCGCTGCGATCGCGCGCATCGACATCCGCGGCCAGGACGGGGTCCACCCGAGGGTCGGCGCGATCGACGTGGCACCGATCGTGTTCCTCGATGAAGCCGCGCGCGGCGGCGCCTGCGCGGAGGCGCTCGTCCTGGCCGACACGATCGGCGAGCGGTTCGGCGTGCCGGTGTTCCTGTACGGCGGGCTCGCCGACGGCCGCACCCGGGCGCAGATCCGGCGCGGCGGACCGGGCGAGCTGGCGCGTCGGGTCGCAGCGGGGGAGCTCCGGCCGGACTTTGGTCCCCGCCGGTTGCATGAGAGCGCCGGCGCCGTGCTCGTGGCGGCGCGGCCGCCGCTGGTCGCGTTCAACGTCGAGCTCGCGCCGCCCGCGACGCTGGAGCATGCGCGCGGGATCGCCGCCCTGATCCGGGAGGGCGGCGCGGAGGGACTGCCGGGGCTGCGCGCGATCGGCCTGTGGCTCGACCACGGCGGCATCGCCCAGGTCTCCACCAACGTCGAGGACCATCACCGAACACGCCTCGCAGACGTGGTGGCCGCGGTGCGCAGACATGCTCCGGTCGCCGCCGCCGAGCTCGTCGGGCTCGCGCCGCGCGCTGCCTTCGAGGGCTTTCCGGAAGACGTTCCGGTACCCGGATTCGACCCCGCGCGACACCTGATCGAGGCGGCGCTCGCCGCGACCTCGCCCTCGGGCGCATAATCTCTGTTGACAATGGCTCAGACGAAACGCAAGCGTCGCAGCAAACACCGGGGCACGGCCGCCGGCACGGTGACCTCGCGCGGACGCACCGGGCGTCCGCCGACCGCCGAGGAGAAGAAGAAGCAGGACCGGACGAGCGCGCGGGAGACGCGGATGAATACGCCGCCCACCTGGTCGGGCTCGTTCAAGCGGGCGCTGCTGGCCTCGGGGCTGATGTTCGCGTTCATCCTGATCACCAGCAAGCACGCGAAGAACCCGATTCTCACCGCGCTCACGTTCGCGCTGCTGGCGATGGCCCTGTACGTGCCCGCCGGCTACTACATGGAGCTGTTCCTGTTCCGCCGGCGCCAAAGGAAGCGGATCGCGCCGAAATGATCGACGTGCGCATGTTCACGGTCGGTCTGGTCCAGGAGAACTGCTACATCGTGCGGGCCCAGGGGTCCGATCGCGCGGTGATCGTCGATCCCGGCGACGAGCCCGAGCGGCTGCTCGGCGCGATCGAGAGCCTCGGCGTCACGATCGAGGCGATCCTGCTCACCCACACGCACTTCGATCATGTCGGCGCGGTCGCGCCCGTGGCTCGCGCCACGGGCGCGCCGGTCTACTGCCCGGAGCTCGAGACGGTGGTGCTGGCCAACATCATGGACTACGTGCCGTGGCCCGGCTTCGGCCCGTTCGAGAGCTACGAGGCCGACCACACGGTGGCGGGCGGAGAGCGGCTCGAGCTCGCCGGCCTCGAGATCGACGTCATCTTCACCCCCGGCCACAGTCCGGGCCACGTGACCTACTCGATCCCCGCCGGCGCCGCCCTGCTGTCCGGCGACGTCCTGTTCCAGGGCTCCGTCGGGCGGGTCGACCTGCCGGGAGGCGACTGGCCGACGCTGCTGAAGTCGATCGAGACCCTGATCGCCACCCATCCCGACGAGACGGCCGTCTACCCGGGGCACATGGGCGTCACCACGCTCGCTCGCGAGCGCGCCACGAATCCGTTCCTGCGCGAGCTCGCGCAGTAGGGCCAGCGCAGTGATCCAAGCGCCGCGAGGCACGTATGACGTGCTCCCCGAGGATGCCGAACGCCGCCAGGTGCTCGAGCACCACGCCCGCCGGATCCTCGGCGCCGCCGGCTACCAGCGCATCGAGACCCCGACCTTCGAGGCCACGGAGCTGTTCTCGCGCGGGGTCGGCGAGGCGACCGACATCGTGCAGAAGGAGATGTACACCTTCGACGACGCCGGCGGACGCTCGATCACTCTGCGCCCCGAGGGCACGGCGCCGGTGTGCCGGGCCTACATCGAGCACGGCATGCACAAGCTGCCCCAGCCGGTGAAGCTGTGGTACCTCGGCGCCTTCTACCGTCACGAGGCGCCCCAGGCAGGTCGCTACCGACAGTTCTGGCAGGTCGGTGCCGAGGTGATCGGCTCCGCCGCGCCGGCGGCCGACGCCGAGCTGATCGTGTTGCTGGCCGAGCTGCTCGAGGCGCTCGGGGTCAGGGAGACGCGGCTGCGGCTGTCGAGCCTGGGCACACCGGAGACGCGCGCCGAGTACCGAGAGGAGCTTCGCGCCTTCCTGCGCGCCAACCAGGACCGGCTGTCCGACGAGGTCCGCAGCCGGATCGACGCCAATCCGATTCGCGCGTTCGACTCCGGGGACCCGAGCACGCGCGAGGTCATGGCCGGCGCGCCGACGCTGCTCGACCGGCTCAGCGGCGAGGACGCCGAGCACTTCGCCGAGGTCCGCCGGCTGCTCGACGACGCCGGGCTGCGCTATGAGCTCGATCCGACCCTGGTGCGCGGCCTCGACTACTACACGCGCACGGTGTTCGAGTTCAACAGCGACGCGCTCGGCGCTCAGAGCGGGGTCGGTGGCGGCGGTCGCTACGACCGCCTGATGGAGCAGCTCGAGGGCCCGCCGACACCCGCGTCGGGATGGGCGGCGGGGATCGAGCGGATGCTGCTCGCGGCCGGCGAGCTCCCGATCGCGCGCGATCCGGTCGACCTGTACGTGGCACTCGCCGACCCAGCGGCCGGGCCGCAGGCGTTCGAGCTCGCCTACGAGGCGCGCCGCGCCGGCCTGAGCGCCCAGCTCGAGCTGGCCGGACGGTCACTCAAGGGTCAGCTCAAGCACGCCGGCCGGCTGCGGTCGCGATACGTTGCGATCATCGGATCAGAACCGCACATCGGGCTCAAGGACATGGAAGCGGGCGAGCAGCGGGAGCTCGAGCCCGCGGCCGTGATCCCCACGATCCTCCGCGGGAGCCGGCTGTGATGAGAGAGAGGCCGCGTCCCAACGGATTCCGCGACACCTGGGCCGGGGATCTCGGCGCCGACCGCGCCGGCACGCCGGCCCGGGTCGCCGGCTGGGTCGACCGCCGGCGCGACCACGGCGGCCTGATCTTCATCGATCTGCGCGATCGCTCCGGCATCGTCCAGCTCGTCTTTCACCCCGAGACCGCGCGTGAGGCGCACGCGGCGGCGCACGGGCTCCGGGCCGAGGACGTGCTCAGCGCGGCGGGCACCGTCGCGCCGCGCGAGCCGCAGAACGTCAACCCGAACCTGGCCACCGGCGAGATCGAGCTCGCCGTCGACTCGCTGGAGATCCTCGCCGACGCCGAGACGCCGCCGTTCCCGCTCGACGAGGAGATCGCGGTGGACGAAGCACTGCGCCTGCGCCATCGCGCGCTCGATCTCCGGCGCAGGCCGATGCAGGAGGCGCTCGCCCTCCGCCACGAGGTCATCACCACGATCCGCGACGTGCTGAACGCGCGCGACTTCCTGGAGATCGAGACGCCGTACCTGACCCGCTCGACCCCCGAGGGCGCCCGCGACTATCTCGTGCCGGCCCGGATCGCCCCCGGGTCCTTCTACGCGCTGCCCCAATCACCGCAGCTGTTCAAGCAGCTGCTGATGATCGGCGGGTTCGAACGCTACTACCAGATCGCCCGCTGCTTCCGCGACGAGGATTCGCGCGCCGACCGGCAGCCCGAGTTCACGCAGCTCGATCTCGAGATGTCCTTCGTCGACGAGGACGATGTGATCGAGACGATGGAGGCGGTCATGTGGGCCGTGTTCGAGCGCGCCGGCTTCGGCGTATCCGCGCCGCCGTGGCCCTGGATGACCTTCGCCGAGGCGGTGTCGCGGTTCGGCACCGACCGCCCGGACACCCGCTTCGGGGTCGAGCTGCACGACCTCGGAGCTGTGCTCTCCGAGTCGGAGTTCCAGGTCTTCGCCGCTGCGCTGCGGAGCGGCGGCGTGGTGCGCGGGATCAACGCCGGCGCCCGCGAGCTGCCCCGCTCGGAGCTCGACGCCCTCACCGAGCTGGCCAAGCAGCATGGCGCCAAGGGGCTCGTATGGGCGTTCGTGCTCGAAGACGGCACGTGGCGCTCGCCGATCGCCAAGTTCCTCTCCGCCGCGGAGATCGAGGCCGTCGGGACGCAGCTCGGCGCCGCGCCCGGCGACCTGCTGCTGATCGTGGCCGACACCGACGCGAGCACCGTGGGCCAGGCGCTCGGCGCGCTCCGACTCGAGCTGGCGCGACGCTTTGACCTGATCCCCGCCGGCCGGCACGACGTCCTCTGGGTGGTCGAGTTCCCGATGTTCGCCTGGCACCCGGAGGAGCAGCGCTGGAATGCTCTGCACCATCCGTTCACGGCGCCGACGGGAGATCTCGACGATCCGGGCTCGCTGCTCTCACGCGCCTACGACCTCGTGCTCGACGGCAGCGAGATCGGCGGCGGCTCGATCAGGATCAACCGCATCGACGTGCAGCAGCGCGTGCTCGAGCTGCTCGGGATCGGGGAGGAGGAGGCCCAGGCCCGGTTCGGGTTCCTGCTCGACGCGCTCCGCCACGGGGCGCCGCCGCACGGCGGCATTGCGATGGGGATCGACCGGATCATCGCCGCGCTCGCCGGCCGCGAGTCGATTCGCGACGTGATCGCCTTCCCGAAGGCGGCCAGCGGTGCCGATCCGCTGACCGGAGCCCCGGCGCCCGTCGACGTGGCGCAGCTGCGCGAGCTCGGAATCAAGCTCGCCTAGTCCGAAGTACCGGGGCTCTGTCCAGGCAACCCGGAATTACCCTCATGCTTCGGCGCTGGTCTGCCGAAGAACGAGGCGATGGGTTCGGTACCACGTCCCTTGCTGGCGCTCCTCGTGGCGGTGATCGCATTCTTCGGGGTGTGGACCGTCGTGCTGAAGCCCGCGAGCTCGGGCTCAGGGTCCTCGGGAAGCTCAGCGAGTCCGGCCGCATCAGGTCCCACCCTGCCGGGGATGAAGGGACTCCAGTCGGCGATCAGCAAGGCGCACGCGGCGGTGGCCACGTCCAATGCCGCCGGCGTCGCCCACGGCGGCACGATCGTCACCACCCCGTCGACCCCCTCGACCAGGTCTGCGCCGCGCGCCGCCACCGGGGCGAGCACCGCGTCCGGAGCGAGCACCGCCTCGGATGCGAGCACGGCGTCGGGAGCGAACGGGACGTACGGCGCGAACGTCCAGCCCAGCGCCGTGTCGGGCGCCGCGCGTCGCTTCGGCGTCGTCGCGGCGGCGCTGGACGCGCGCAAGGTCGTCGCACTGCTCTTCTACAACCCGCTCGGGTCCGATGACCGGGCCGTCAAGCGGGAGCTCGCCCTGGTCCCGCGGCACGGTGGTCGCGTCGTCAGCCTCGCGGTTCCGCTGAGCGAGCTCGACCGCTACAAGGTGGTCACGACGCAGGTTCCGGTCCAGGTCTCGCCGACGCTCGTGATCATCGATCCCGCCCGGCAGGCGACGACGATCGTCGGGTACACGACCGACTTCGAGATCTCCCAGCGCGTCGACGACGCGCTGGCGCGCCCGTAGCTCGCCCGGTCGCGGATCGCGAACCCGCGCCAGGCCGCCGTGCCGCCGCCCGGGCGCCTCTATCCTCAGGCCGGATGGACAGCGACGCGTTCGAGCACCACCTCGCCTCGCCACAGGGACGCGGCCGGGTCCCGGCCGGCGCCGTGACCGGCGAGGCCGGCGCCGGCGGCTGCTGTGACCGGATCGCGCTCTCGCTCGCCGTCGAGGGCGACACGATCACCGACGCCGGGTTCACCGCCGAGGGCTGCGGCGCCGCGACCGCCGCCGCCAGCGCGGCCGTCACTCTGCTGCGGGGGCGGCCCCTGCTCGAGGCGGCCCGGATCGGCCCGGGCCAGATCTCCGCCGAGCTCGGCGGCCTCAGCCTCGCCAAGCGACACGCCGCCGAGGTGGCCTCCGACGCGCTCCACCGCGCGCTCGGGGAGGCCGCGCGGACGGCGACGGTCCCGGCGACGCCGGCCGGGCGCACGCTGGTGGCGATGAGCGGCGGTGTCGACAGCGCCGTGGCGGCGCTCCTGTCCGCCGACGCCGGCGAGGTCGTGGCCGTCACGCTCGAGCTGTGGGCCGACCCCGAGAACGACGCCGAGCGCAGTTGCTGCTCGGCCTCGGCGGTTGCGGTCGCCCGCGCGATGGCGCACCGCATGGGTCTCTCGCACCTGACACTCGACCTGCGCGAGCAGTTCCGGGCCGGGGTGGTGGAGCCGTTCATCGCCGGGTACGCCGCGGGTGAGACCCCGAACCCGTGCGTCGGCTGCAACGGCCATGTGCGCCTCGATGCGATGCTGACGCTGGCCGGCCGTCTCGGCTGCGAGCACCTCGTCACCGGCCACTACGCGCGCGTCGCCGACGAGGACCACGAGCACGGCCCGCTGCTGCAGCTGGCCGCGGACAGCGCCAAGGACCAGACGTACATGCTCGCCGGACTGCGCCCGGCCTCGCTGGCGCGGATGCGCTTCCCGCTCGGCGCCCTGACCAAGCCCGAGGTGCGCCGGATCGCCACCGAAGCCGGACTGTCCGTGGCTGACAAGGCCGACTCCCAGGACCTGTGCTTCCTGGCCGGCACCGACCGAGTTCGGTTCCTGGCCCGTCACGGCGGCCTGGGCGATCGCGCGGGCGAGCTCGTCGACCGTGACGGCACCGTGCTCGCCCGCCACGCCGGCCAGCATCGCTTTACGGTCGGTCAGCGCAAGGGGATCGGCGTCGCCGGCGCCGAGCCGCTGTACGTGCTCGACAAGGACGCCCGCTCCAACCGCGTGACCGTCGGGCCCCGGTCGGCCCTGCTCGCCGACCGCGTCGCCGTCCGCGCCGCGCGCCTGCACCGCGACGGCACCCGCGTCGACCGCGTCAAGCTGCGCTATCGCTCGACGCCGCTGCGCGGCCACTTGGCCGGGGCTCCGCCTGCCGGCCGCCACGAGCGGCTGACGGTCGAGCTGGACGAGGCCGCCGACGGCGCCGCCCCCGGGCAGCTGGCCTGCCTGATGGACGGCGAGCTGGTCGTCGGCTGGGGCACGATCGCACGGGGGTGAGCGGAGCCCGGCGCGACGGGGTCGCAGCACCGCCGCTCGGCCACCAGCCCGCCTACACTGCACACCCGTGACTTCCGACGAGATCCGGCGCACCTTCCTCGAGTTCTTCGAGCAGCGCGATCACAAGCGCCTGCCCTCGGGATCCCTGATTCCGGCCGAGAACGACCCGTCGGCGCTGTTCACGGTCGCCGGCATGCACCCGCTCAAGCCCTACTTCCAGGGCCGGGAGCGCCCGCCGCATCCACGCGTGACCACGTGCCAGAAGACGTTCCGGACCGCCGACATCGACATCATCGGCACCACCAGCCGGCATCTCACGTTCTTCGAGATGCTGGGCAACTTCTCGTTCGGGGACTACTTCAAGCCCGAGGCGACGCGGTTCGCCTGGGACCTCTCGCGGGAGGGCTTTGGGTTCAACGCCGACGATATCTGGATCACCGTGTTCGCCGGCGACGAAGAGCTCGGACTCGGCCCCGACGAGGAGGCGACCGAGGCGTGGCTCGAGCTCGGGGTCCCGCGCGAGCGGATCGTCGAGTGCCCCCGCTCGGAGAACTTCTGGCAGGCCGGCCCGACCGGCCCGTGCGGCCCCTGCTCGGAGCTCTACCTCGACCGCGGCCTTGACTTCGGAGCGCCCGACGACTTGCCCGGGGGCGACAACGAGCGCTTCCTCGAGTACTGGAACCTCGTCTTCATGCAACTCGATCAGAACCCGGTCAACGTGCTCTCGCCGCTGCCGGCGAGGAACATCGACACGGGGATGGGGCTCAACCGGATGGCGGCCATCCTGCAGGAGAAGCCCTCGGTGTTCGACACCGACCAGTTCGCGCCCCTGATCGATCTGGGCGAGCAGCTCTCGGGGCGGCGCTACGGCCAGGAGTTCCCGGCCGACCGGGCGCTGCGGATCCTGGCCGACCACAGCCGCGCGATGACGTTCCTGATCGCCGACGGCGTCGTGCCGAGCAACGAGGACCGCGGCTATGTGCTCCGACGGATCATGCGCCGGGCGATCCAACAGGGACGCGCGCTCGATCTCTCGCCCGGATTCCTCGAGCGCTACTGCGACGCGGTCACCGAGCTGATGGGCTCGGAGTACCCGGAGCTGCATGAGCAGCGCGACTCGGTGCGCAAGTGGCTGCGCTCCGAGGAGGAGGGCTTCGGCCGCACGCTCGAGCAGGGCACGAAGCTGCTCGACGAGCTGATCGCGCGGGCGCGCGAGACGGGCGCCGAGGGGATCGCCGCCAGCGACGCGTTCATGCTCCACGACACGTACGGATTCCCGATCGACCTCACGCTCGAGCTCGTCGCCGAGCACGGCCTCGGCGTCGACGAGGAGGGCTTCGAGTCCCTGATGGGCGAGCAGCGAGAGCGCGCGCGCGCCGGTGGGGGCCGCACGCAGGCGGGCGAGGGCCTGCGCGAGCAGGCCCGCGAGCTGGCGGGCTCGGCCGGCTTCGCGAGCGAGTTCACCGGCTACCGGACCACCGATCAGGAGACCACGGTCGGCGTGGTCGCGCCGCAGAACGGCGACGGGCGGGTGCTGGCCAAGCTGGTCGAGTCCCCGTTCTACGCCACCGGCGGCGGCCAGGTCGCGGACTCGGGCGTGATCGAGTGCGAGGAGCGCGACTGCGTGGCCCGCGTCGAGGACGTACTCCGGGTCGGCGACGACCAGGTGCTCTCGCTCGTGCTCGAGCGCGGCGAGCTCACGCCGGGTGAGCGCGTGCATGCGCATGTCGACCGCTCCACCCGGCACGCGACGGAGTCCAACCACACCGCCACGCACCTTCTGCACGCGTCGCTGCGCCGCCGCCTCGGCACCCACGTGCGCCAGGCCGGCTCCTATGTCGGGCCCGACAAGCTGCGCTTCGACTTCACCCACGGCCAGGCGCTCACCGGCGAGGAGCTGACGCAGGTCGCGGACGATGTGAACGGCTGGATCCTCGAGAATCAGCCGGTCCGGGCTCTGCTCACGAGTCTCGATGAGGCGCGCCGTCTCGGCGCGATGGCGCTGTTCGGCGAGAAATACGGCGACGTCGTGCGCATGGTCGAGGTTGGCGACGGCTCCTTCTCCCGCGAGCTGTGCGGCGGCACGCACGTCCACTCGACCTCAGAGATCGGGCTGTTCAAGCTGGTCTCGGAGACCTCGAGCGCGGCCAACGTGCGGCGCATCGAGGCGCTGACCGGCCCCGCGGCGGTGCACCTGCTCCGCACGCACGATCGCATCCTCAGCGATGCCGCGGGCGAGCTCCGGGTCCCACCGGAGCGCGTGGGCACCGCGGTGAGCGAGCTGCGCGACCGGGCCAAGCAACTCGAGCAGGCGGCGCGCCGAGGCGGGCCGGGCGGCGCGATCGACGTCGACAGCCTCGCGGCGAAGGCCGAGGAGCACGACGGCGCCCGGGTGCTGGTCGCGGCGGTCGAGGCGGTCGACGGCAAGGCGCTGCTCGAGGTCGCGGACCGGCTCAAGGCCAAGCTGGGAGAGGCGGCGATCGTGCTCGCCAGCACGGCTCAGGGCCGCGTCGACCTGGTCGCCAGCGTCGCTCCGTCGCTCGTGGCTCGTGGCGTGCGCGCCGGGGAGATCGTCAAGGTCGCGGCTGCGGTCGTGGGGGGCGGAGGTGGAGGTCGCGACACGCTCGCGCGTGCAGGCGGCCGTAACCCGTCCAAGCTCCCCGACGCGATCCTCGCCGCGCGGGAAGCGATCGAGTCGGCCCTCTCGAGCTGATGCGGGTGCTGGCGCTCGACTATGGGAGCGCCCGCTGCGGGTGCGCCCTGAGCGACCCGACGGGCGTGCTGGCGACACCGATCGAGCCGATCGAGCGGCCGCGGACGCGGCGCGGGTTCGGGCGCTTGCGCGAGCTGGTGCGCGAACGCGGAGTCGAGCACGTGGTCGTCGGCCTGCCGCTGACCCTGGCCGGGGGCGACAGCGCTCAGACGATCGAGACACGGGCGTTCGCCGACGAGCTGGCGCGCGCGCTCGACGTCGAGGTGGAGCTGTACGACGAGCGGTTCACCACGCGCCTGGCGGCCCGGACCCCCGGGGACAGCAGCGAGGACTCACGTGCCGCCGCCCATCTGCTCCACAGCTGGCTGGCCGCGCGCCAATCCGCCGGAGCGGGCGCGTGAGCGATTCGCGCCAACGCAGCGCCGAGGAGCGCGAGGCCGCCCGCCGGGAGCGCGAGGCGCGCCGGGCCGCACGCGGCGAGGGCCCCGAGGAGACGGGTGAGGCCGAGGCAATCGAGTGGAGCGAGCCCACCGACGATCACGATGAGCACGAGCACGAGCACGAGCACGAGCACGACCACGACGACGAGCACGAGCACGACGACGGCGACTACTACGACGACGGCGACGGCGACTACGAGGTCTACGAGGGCCACGAGGAGGCACCATCGGGCATCCGTCATGTGCCGCTGAGGGCCGCCGCCGGCGCCGCCACGGCCGGGACCCGCCGCTCGCGGCGCCCGGCCGGAGCGGGGCCGCGCGAGCCCCGCTCGCATCGGCTCGGCGGCCATTCGTGGCGCGGCCGGACGGTGGCCGTGCTCTCGATCGTGCTCGCGGTCGGCTTGATCTGGTTTCTGTGGGAGCTGTTCCATCCCTTCCACGGCGACGGAGGAGGCGTGGTCGTGGTCACGATCGCGCCGCACACGAGCTCGAGCCAGGTCGGCGACCTGCTGTCCCAGGATGGCGTCGTGTCGTCGAGCTTCTTCTTCGAGTTGCGGGCGACGCTCGCCGGGGAGCGGGGGAGCCTGCGCTCCGGCACCTTCCGGATGAAGCACGACATGAGCTACGGCGCGGCGCTCGGGGCGCTCACCGCGGTGCCGCCGGCGGTGAAGACCTCGAATATCACGATCACCGAGGGCAAGAGCCGCAGCCAGATCAACGCGCTGCTGCGCGCACAGGGCATCGCCGGCAGCTACCTCGCGGCAACGCGGCACTCGCCCCTGCTCGATCCGACCCACTACGGAGCGCCGCGCTCGACGCCGACGCTCGAGGGATTCCTGTTCCCCTCGACCTACCAGCTCCGGGACCCGGTCACGACCGGGGCGCTGGCCGAGGCGCAGCTGCGCACGTTCAAGGCCCGGTTCCGCTCGGTCAACCTCGGCTACGCGAACAGCAAGCACCTGACCGCGTACGACGTGCTGATCATCGCCTCGATCATCGAGGGCGAGGCCTCCACGTCCCGCGATCGACCGCTCGTGGCCTCGGTGATCTACAACCGGCTGCACGACCGGATGCCGCTGCAGATGGACTCGACCACTCGGTACGCGAGCGGCAACTACACGAGCCCGCTCACTGCCTCGCAGCTGAGCTCGAGCTCGCCCTACAACACGCGCATCAACAAGGGTCTGCCGCCCACCCCGATCAACAACCCGGGGATGGCCGCGATCCAGGCCGCCGCGCATCCCGCGCGCACGAACTACCTGTACTTCGTGGTCAAGCCGTGCGGCAACGGCGAACAGGTGTTCAGCTCGAACTACGCGCAGTTCCAGCGCGACCAGGCTCGGTACCAGGCCGCACGGGCCCGCCGCAGCGGGCGATCGCCGGCCAACTGCTGATGGCCCCACGCCTCGGCGTGCTCGGCTGGCCGGTAGCCCACAGCCGCTCGCCGGCGATCCAGAACGCGGCCCTTCAGGCCGTCGGGCTCGGCGACTGGCGCTACCAGCTGCTGCCGGTGCCGCCCGCCCTGTTCGCCGAGACCGTCCGCGCGCTGCCACGGGCCGGCTTCCGGGGCGCGAACGTGACGATCCCGCACAAGGAGGCGGCGCTGGCGCTGGCCGCCGACGCGAGCCCGAGCGCGCGCGTGATCGGCGCCGCCAACACGCTCATCTTCGGCCCCGACGGGGACATCTACGCCGATAACACCGACGCGCCGGGGTTGATTGCCACGCTCCCGTTCGACCCGGCCGGCCGCAGCGCGCTGGTGCTCGGCGCCGGCGGCAGCGCCCGGGCGGTCGTGTGGGCGCTGCTCGATGCCGGAGCCGCCGAAGTCCGGGTCTGGAACCGGACCCCGGAGCGGGCGCGTCGGTTGTGCGCCGAGCTGGGCGGCGTCCCGGTGCAAGCGGCCGAGCCCGCGGATCTGCTCGTCCACTGCACGTCCAGTGGTCTGGACGAATCCGGACGCATGTTCAACTCCCTGCCCGTGGATGCCGATGACGTCGTCACGTACAGCTGCGTGGTTGATCTCGTTTACAGGCAATGGGACACACCGCTCGTCTCGGCGGCGCGTGCGCACGCGGTACATACCGTTGACGGGCTGGAGGTGCTCATCGCCCAGGGCGCGCTCAGCTTTGAACGCTTCACGGGCACACGTGCCCCGATCGGGGCGATGCGCGCGGCCGTCCGCCACGAATGACCGACCACCAACCACATCTCAGGGCAGTCACGCCCCCTGACTCCGAGTCGGCAGCGCAGCGGATGGACGGTGTCACGCCACCACGGCGCAGGGGAGGCTCGGGCCGCTTCCTCACCGATGTCCTGATCGAGCTGGGGTTCGTGGACGAAGAGCGGGTCGCGCGGGCGATCGAGGAGTCGCGCTCCGCGGGCGTGCCGGCCGAGAAGGTTCTGCTCGAGAGCAAGGCGATCACCTCTGACCAGCTCGCGCGCGGGATCGCCGAGCGCTACGGGCTCGACCACATCGACCTCGACCTCTACAGCGTCGACATGGGGGCCGCCAATCTGCTGAGCGCCTCGGCCGCTCGCCGCTACGGCGCCGTCCCGGTCGCCTACATCGACGAGAGCACGCTCCTGCTGGCGATGTCGGACCCTGCCAACGTGCTCGCCGTCGACGACATCGCGCTGCTGACCCGGCTGGACGTGAAGCCTGCCGTCGCCTCGGTCGAGGACATCGCGTCCCTGGTCACGCGGCTGAGCCGCTTCGAAGACGCGGTCCAGGAGGCCGTCACCGAGGGCGAGGATGACGCCAACCCGGTCGAGATCGTCGACCTGCGCGAGTCCGCCGACGACGCTCCGGTGATCAAGCTGGTGCACTCGATCATCGCCCAGGCGGCCGAGCAGGGGGCATCGGACATCCACTTCGAGCCCCAGCCCGATCCGTCCTCGCGCTCGGGGCACGAGCTGCGGGTGCGGATGCGGATCGACGGGGTGATGACCGATGCCGCCACGGTGCCCAAGCGCATGGTCTCAGGCGTCGTCTCGCGGATCAAGATCATGAGCGATCTCGACATCTCCGAGCGCCGGCTGCCCCAGGACGGCCGCGTGGGACTGACGGTCGAGGGGCGCCACGTCGATGTGCGCGTGGTGACGCTGCCGAGCGTGATCGGCGAGTCGGTGGTGCTGCGGATCCTGGACAAGGGGGCGATCCAGCTCGAGCTCGAGAAGCTCGGCATGCAGGAGCACGAGCTCGCGCGGTTCCGGCGCTCCTTCAACCGCTCCTACGGCGCCGTGCTGGCCACCGGGCCCACCGGCTCGGGCAAGTCGACCTCCCTGTACGGCGCGCTCGGCGAGCTCAACACCCCGGAGAAGAACATCATCACGATCGAGGATCCGGTTGAGTACCAGATCGCGGGGATCACCCAGGTGCAGATCAACCCCAAGGCCGGCCTCACGTTTGCGACCGGACTGCGCTCGATGATGCGCGCCGACCCCGACATCCTGATGGTGGGCGAGATCCGCGACCGCGAAACGGCCCAGATCGCGATCGAAGGCGCGCTCACGGGCCACATGGTCCTCTCGACGCTGCACACCAACGACGCCCCGTCGGCGATCACGCGCCTGGTCGAGATGGGCGTCGAGCCGTTCCTGGTCGCCTCGGCGATCGACTGCGTGGTCGCTCAACGGCTCGCGCGCACACTCTGCTCGCACTGCAAGCAGCGCACGATCATCGGCGCCGACGTGCTCCGCGACCACGGCTTCTCGGCCCAGTTCGACATCGAGGCCTACGAGCCGATCGGCTGCGTGCGCTGCGGCGGGATGGGCTACAAGGGCCGGCTCGGGCTCTTCGAGGTGATGGTCATGTCCGAGCAGCTGCGCTCGCTGACGCTCGAGCGTGCCTCCGCCGATCAGGTCGCCGCCGTGGCCGTGCGGGAGGGGATGCGCCGTCTGCGCGACGACGGCCTCGACAAGGTCAAGTCTGGACTTACGTCCATGGCCGAGGTTGCCCGCGTAACGGGATCGGGCTGATCTGCCGATTACCCGGGTGATGGGTTCTGTCACGCGCTGGGATCGAAAGGCCACGCATGGAGCTTGATTTCGCCGAGTACTGCTCGAGGTGATCAGTCGTCGTGCTTCCGACCTGCACGTGACGGCTGGTGCCCCGCCGATGGTGAGGCTGCGCGGGCGACTCACGCCCTTGGAGGGCTATCCGGCGCTGACGCCGACCGACACGCGGGAGATCATCTACTCGATCCTGTCCAACGCCCAGCGCCAGAGGCTCGAGAACAACTGGCAGATCGACTTCGCCTACTCCATTCCGGGTCAAGCGCGGTTCCGTGTCAACGCCTACTTCCAGCGTTCCGCGGTCGGTGCGGCCTTCCGACTGATCCCGTTCGAGGTGGCGCCGCTCGAGTCGCTCGGGCTGCCGCCGGCGGTGGCCGACTTCGCCAACCGGCCCCGAGGGTTGGTACTCGTCACCGGCCCGACCGGGTCGGGCAAGTCGACCACGCTGGCCTCGCTCGTCGACGTGATCAACCAATCACGCGAAGAGCACATCATGACGATCGAGGATCCGATCGAGTTCCTGCACCAGCACAAGAAGTGCATCGTCAACCAGCGCGAGCTCGGCTCCGATGCCACCAGCTTCGGCGACGCGCTCAAGGCCGCGTTGCGCCAGGACCCCGATGTGATCCTGGTCGGCGAGATGCGCGATCTCGAGACGATCGGCACCGCGATCACCGCGGCTGAGACCGGCCACCTCGTATTCGCGACCCTGCACACGCAGGACACGCCACAGACGGTCGACCGCATCATCGACGTGTTCCCGTCGGCCCAGCAGGGACAGATCCGGGCCCAGCTGGCGGTGGCCCTGCAGGGGATCATGACCCAGATGCTGCTGCCCACCGCCGACGGATCGGGCCGCTGTGTCGCCACCGAGGTGCTCGTGCC
>DATMGZ010000026.1:0-55565 GCA_035555155.1 Solirubrobacteraceae bacterium
AGGCGCCGAAAGAGAAGGGGTAGCGTTGTCGTATTCAGATCTGGGCCGCGTCAGACGTTTGGCCCTCGTTGCCCCGTTCGGGGCATCCGTGCTGGCCGCGCTCGCGCTGGCCGCCCCGGCGTGGGCCGGCTCGAGCGGGGGCATCTCAGCCTCCGCGGGCGCCACGAGCAGCACGAGCAGCAAGAGCACCTTCGCCACGGTCGGGCCCGGGCACCTCGGGTACCGGACGCTGCGCAAGGGGATGACCGGCCACGACGTGCGGATCCTGCAGGACTTCCTTACCCGCGCCGGCTACCCGACGTCGATCGCCGGCGTGTTCGGTCCGACGACGCTGGCGAACGTCAAGGCGTTCGAGCGCGCGCACGGCCTCCCCGCCGACGGAGTCGTGTCCAAGACCGTCGCGGCGGTGCTCCGCGCCGCGGTGGCCAAGGCCGAGAAGGCCTACGCCGGTCCCGCGGGCCGGGCCCACCTCAACTCCGACGGCACCGTCACGCCGCCGGCCAACGCGCCCGCGGTGATCCGCAACGTGATCGCGGCCGCGAATCGGATCGCCTTCAAGCCCTACATCTATGGCGGCGGCCACGGCAGCTGGAACGACTCGGGCTACGACTGCTCCGGCTCGGTCTCCTACGCGCTGCACGGAGGCAACCTGATCTCGGCGCCGGAGGACTCCGGCGAGCTCGAGTCCTACGGCAGCGCCGGAGCGGGTCGCTGGATCACGATCTGGGCCAACGCCGGCCACACGTACATGTACGTCGCCGGTCTGCGGTTCGACACCAGCGCCCAGGGTGAGACGGGCGGCTCGCGGTGGACATCGACCCCGCGGTCGAATGGTGGCTTCGTGGAGCGTCACCCGACCGGGCTGTAACTCCCCCGGTCGCTCTGGCCGGGCGCTGATCCGCCCGGCCAGAGCGCGCTCCGCTCCGTCTGTCCCGTAGCATCCCCTCCATGTCCGCCCTCGCTGAGATCTATACGATCCCGCAGGAGCATCTCGACTTCCGCGACACGATCCGTCAGATCGCGCAGGAGCGGATTGCGCCGCGGGCCGCGGAGATCGACGAGAAGGCCGAGTATCCGCACGATCTCCGGACCCTGCTCGCCGAGCAGGACATCCTCGGGCTGCCGTTCGAGGCGGACTACGGCGGCACCGGCACCGGCACGCTGATGCTGAACATGGCCGTGGAGGAGATCGCCAAGGCGTGCGCGTCCACGGCGCTGATCCTGATGGTGCAGGAGCTGGGAACGCTGCCGATCCGCCTGCATGGCAGCGACGAGCTCAAGGAGCGCTTCCTGCCCCGCTGCGCCAGCGGCGAATGGTCGCCCGCGTTCGCGCTGTCCGAGCCCGAGGCGGGCTCCGACCCCGGCGGGATGCTGACCCGGGCCGTGCGCGACGGCGATGAGTGGGTGATCGACGGAACCAAGAACTGGATCACCAACCTCGGGGTCGCCGACTTCTACGTGGTCTTCGCCGTCACCGACAAGGAAGCCGGACACGGACGCGGGATCACCGCCTTCGTGGTCGAGGCCGATCGCCCCGGGTTCAGTGTCGGCAAGCTCGAGCACAAGCTGGGCATCCGCGGCTCGCCGACCGGGCAGCCGATCTTCGACGGCGTGCGCGTGCCGCACGAGAACGTCGTCGGGGAGGTCAATCATGGCTTCAAGGTGGCGATGTCCACGCTCGACCGCTCGCGCCTCGGTGTCGCGGCCCAGGCGCTCGGCATCGCTCAGGGCGCGACCGATTACGCGGCCGTCTACGCGCGCGAGCGCAAGCAGTTCGGCAAGCCGATCAACGCGTTCCAGGGAATCCAGTTCAAGCTCGCCGACATGGAGACGCAGTGCGCCGCCGGGCGCCAGCTGCTCTACCAGGCCTGCGCCAAGATCGATCGCGGCGACGCCGACCTCGGCAAGTACTCGGCCATGGCGAAGCTGTTCTGCTCCGACGTCGCGATGAAGGTCACCGTCGAGGCCGTGCAGGTGCTGGGCGGCTACGGCTATGTGAAGGAGTACCCGGTCGAGCGCATGCTGCGCGACGCCAAGATCACCCAGATCTACGAGGGCACGAACGAGATCCAGCGCCTCGTCATCGCCCGCACGATGAGGTAGCCGGCGGATGCCGGGTTCGCCGCCGACCGTCCGACGCATCCTGTGGTCGGCGCTGGCGGCCCTGACCATCGGTCTCGGAGCGGTCAGCCTGGTCGCCGGGTTCAGCGACTCGTTCCCGTTGCGCCTGCTGCAGGGGCTGCTCGTGTTCGCTGCCGGCGTCGTGGTCATCGGCGGCGCCGCCCTGTTCGCGATGATCCGCCTCGCAGGCTGGCGCGACCCCGAGTCCGAGCAGGACTTCGAGGCGCTCGTCCAGCGCGCCGAGCGGCTCGCCGCCGAGGACTCCTGGGGCCCCGCCGATGACGATCTGCGGGGCGAGGAGGACGTCGAGGACATCATCGACCTCTCCGACGAGGACAGCTTCAAGACCCTGGTCCGCTCGGCCGTGGACGACCTTCCGCTCGAGTTCCATCGCGCCCTCGAGCACGTGGCCATCGTCGTCTCCGACGGCGGGCGCCGCCAGCGCGCCTACGGTCTCTACCAAGGCGACACCATCGCCTCGGACTACTTTCACGACCGGATCGTCATCTTCCGGGACACTCTGCTGCGCGACTTCGGCCACGATCCGGAGTTGCTCAGGGCGCAGGTCACGCGCACCGTTCGCCACGAGCTCGCCCATCACCTCGGTTGGGGCGAGCGAGGCGTGCGGGGTTTGGGGTTATAGCCCCGCGGGGCATCCGGCCCCGCGTCGTAATGAGAATGCTCGACATCCGGTCTCGCTTAACCGTTCGCGCTTCGCGCTCACTCGCCCCGCGATGATGATCGTCATGACACCCGACGCGACCGACGGCGAGATCGCCGCGGTCAGGTCGCGGCTGGAATCGGTCGGCCGGCTCCACGTACTGGTGATGCCCGGGGAGCTGACCACGGCGATCGGCGCGATCGGCGATCCCGAGGGGGTGGCGGAGCTCGGACTCGAGGGCATGCGTGGCGTGGACCGGGTGATCCCGATCTCCCGGCCGTACAAGCTCGCCTCCTCCGAGCTCGCCCATCACGAGCCGACCGTGCTTCAGATCGCCGGCCGGTCGGTCGGCGGCGGGGAGACGTTCTGCCTGATCGCCGGCCCGTGCACGGTCGAGTCGCGCGAGCAGACGCTGGCGGTCGCGGCGGCGGTCGCGGCGGCCGGCGCATCGATGCTCAGGGGCGGCGCATTCAAGCCCCGGACCTCGCCGTTCGCGTTCAAGGGGCTCGGGCCGCCGGCGCTGGAGATCCTGGTCGAAGCGCGAGCGCAGACGGGGCTGCCGATCGTCACCGAGCTGCTCGACGCCCAGCACGCCCAGCTCGTCGCCGAGCACACCGACGTGATCCAGATCGGCGCCCGCAACATGCAGAACTACAGCCTGCTCGAGGTGGCGGGCAAGCTCGGCAAGCCGGTGCTGCTGAAGCGGGGGCTGTCCTCGACCGTCGAAGAGCTGCTGATGGCCGCCGACTACGTGCTCAAGGAGGGCAACGATGCGGTGATCCTGTGCGAGCGCGGGATCCGCACGTTCGAGACGGCCACCCGCTTCACGCTCGACCTGAGCGCCGTCCCGTGGCTGAAGCTGCACACGCACCTGCCGGTGATCGTCGATCCGAGCCACGCGTCGGGCGATCGCCGCCTCGTCGGCCCGCTGTCGCGGGCGGCGGCCGCGGTCGGCGCCGACGGCCTGTTGGTCGAGGTTGCCGATGATCCCGAGACGGCGCTGTGCGACGGTCCGCAGCAGCTCTCGGCGGCCGACTTCGCCGACTTCGCGCGTGACGTGGCCGCCCACGCTGCGCTCTGCGGCAAGCGGTTGGCCTAGTGTCGCGACACTCGCGCTCCGCATAGGATCCGGAGCCCAACCCGAGGAGGAAGCCGAGATGCCCGAAGCCGTGATCGTCGATGCCATCCGCACGCCCATTGGGGGTATCCGTGAGCCGTTCCCGATGCTCAGCACCGACGGGCGGCTCAATCGTGAGTCCGCCCGCCGTCTCGCGGCGCTCGAGCCGGCCCTGGTGTGCTTCGGGCACGGGCCCCCGCTGCGCGACACCCAGCGGTTCCTCGCCGCCGTGTCCCGCCTGCCAAGCTGACCCACATCCACGACGACAGGAGTGCCAGACATGCCATCTGACTCGGAGCTGGTCCGCGGTGTTGATTTCGTTCCGGTGCCGACGCACGATCTCGAGCGGGCGGTCGAGTTCTACGGCACGACGCTCGGGCTGCCGTGCTCCGTGCACCGCCCGGAGCGCCACTTCGCCGAGTTCGAGACCGGCAACCTGACCCTGAACGTGATGGACGCCCAGGCGATGGGACTGCCGCACGAGCGATCGGCCAACTCGATCGCGCTCCACGTCGACGACGTCGCCGCTGCGCGCACGCTGCTCGAGCAGCGCGGCGTCACGTTCCAGGGCGACATCTTCGACACCGGCGTCTGCCATATGGCCTTCTTCGCGGATCCCGATGGCAATGCGTTGATGCTCCATCACCGCTATTTGCCGCGGACGACGACAGGCTGATCGCCGGCCGACTCGCGCCGTCGAGCCCGAGGCCTACGCGGGGTGACCTCATTCCAGACCGCGATCGGCGTCTTCGGCGGCCTGTTGATGATCGGCGCGCTGCTGTCGGGCATCGCGCGCCGGAGCGTGCTGTCGCTGGTGGCTCTGTTCGTGCTGGCCGGATTCGCGCTCGGCGAAGGCGGCCCGCTCTCCGAGCTCGGCCGCCAGTTGCTCGCCCCGCTCCTGATCGAGGTCGGCGATGACCACGTGGGCGCCCTCGGCGTGAAGGCGGAGAGCGGTGGCTTCGCCGAGGCCCGAGGCACCGCCCGCGACGAGCGCGCCTGAGCCGCTGATCCGCATGGCGAGAACCCTATTGAGGAATGCGGCGCGCGAGCGACAGTGCGAAGTGCTGACCGCGGTCGGTGAACCAACGGTCCAGCGCCAGGCCGGCGGCCTCGAAGTCGGCCTCGAGCCGAGAGCGCGTGAACTTGGCGCTGATCTCCGTTCGCAGCTCCTCGCCGGCCGCGAACTCGACCCGCATGCCGAGGCCGGCGATCAGGACGCTGCACGGCCGCCGCGCGCGGAGCCGCATCTCGATCCACTCGTGCCGGCGGTCGAAGAAGGCGATGTGGTCGAACTGCTCGGGGTTGAAGTCGGCGTCGAGCTCGCGGTTGATCACGTGCAGCACGTTGCGGTTGAACTCCGCGGTGACACCCGCGGAGTCGTCGTAGGCCGCTTCGATGACGGCGGGATCCTTGACCAGGTCGGTCCCCAGGAGCAGCCGGTCCTCTCCTCCCAGCAGCGCGCCGATCTTGCGGAGCAGCGCCCGGCGGGTGCCGGGCGGGAAGTTCCCGATCGTGCCGCCGAGCAGAGCGACCAGGCGCGGCGCCTCGCCGGGCTCGGGAACCCGGTGGAGGTGACGCTCGAAGTCGCCGATCACGCCGTGGACGCGCAGTCCCTCGTAGTCGCCGACGAGCTGCTTGGCGGCGTCGGCGACGACCTGCTCGGAGACGTCGAGCGGCACGTAGCGCGACAGCGTCCCGGCGTCCGACATCGCGTCGAGCAGGATCCGGGCCTTGTCGGCCGAGCCGGAGCCGAGCTCCACGAGCTCGCCGGCCCCGGTGACGCGGATGATCTCGGGCGCCTGGGTGTCCAGGATCTCCCGCTCCGAGCGCGTGGGGTAGTACTCCGGCAGCTCGCAGATCTGCTCGAACAGCTCGGACCCGCGCGCGTCGTAGAAGTGCTTGGGCGGGAGCTCCTTGAACGGACGTGTGAGCCCGTCGAGGACATCGTTGGCGAGGCAGCGCTCCTCGGCCTCGGAGAGCCAGGAGTCGATGCGGATCTCGTCGCTTTCGAGCAGCTTCATGAGGTCACGTCCTTGGCGATTCGGAGGCCGGAGAAGATCTGGCGGCGGGCGGGAAAGTCCCAATTGCGGAAGCTCGACGTCACGACGCGCGCCCGCGTCGCCCACGACCCGCCGCGCAGCACCTTGTAGTCGCTGCCGAAGAAGACCTCGGAGTACTCCCGGTAGGGATAGGCGACGAACCCCGGATAGCCGCGGAAGTCGCTCGACGTCCACTCCCAGACGTCGCCGATCATCCCCAGGCAGCCGCATGGCGAGGCCCCGGCGGGGTGAGCGCCGGCCGTGGCGGTGCCACAGCCGAGGTGGTCGAGGTTGGCGTGCAGGCCGGGGACGGGGGGCTCGGCGCCCCACGGGTAGGGGCGGGCCGAACTCGACTCCTGATCCCAGGTCGCCGCCTTCTCCCACTCGAACTCGGTGGGGAGGCGGGCGTCGTGCGCGCGAGCGAAGGCGTCGGCCTCGAACCAGGAGAGGTGGACGACCGGCCTGTGCGGATGGAGCGGTTCGAGCTCCCCGAGACGCCATTCGGCGCCCAGGTCCGCCGTCCAGGCGCCAGGTCGTGTGATGTCGTACTCCTCCTTCCACGCCCAGCCCTCGTCGGACCACCATTCGCGCCGCTCGTAGCCTCCGCCCTCGACGAAGGTCAGGTAGGTCGCGTTGGTGACGGGCGTGCGCCCGATCAGGTAACGGCGCACGTCGGTGCGGTGTCGCGGGCGCTCGTTGTCGTAGGCGAAGCCGAACGGAGGGGCGCCGACTTCGGATTCGCCGGCCGGGATCTCGATCAGCTCGAGTCCCGTGTGCGGCGCGCCGGCCGCGTCCGTCACGCGCCGGCGGCCCGCCAGCCGGTAATCGCGCAGACGGGCGAGCGTGAGCGTCTGCAGCATCGTCTCGCCGTGCTGATGCTCGTGGCGGAGCACCATCTCGTGCACGCTGCCGCCGCCGACGCCGCGCTCGGCGATCACGTCGAGCGTGCGCTCCCGCACCTCGTCCAGATACGCGCGCGCCTGATCGGGACGCAGGAAGGGGAGCTTGCCGCGTCCGGCGCGAGGCGTCTCGAACGCGTCATAGACGTCGGCGAGGTCGTCGCGCAGGAGCGGCCGGCCGCCGTAGCGGTGAACCAGCCACAGGTCCTCGAACGCCGCGATGTGGCCGAGATCCCACACCAGCGGGCTCATCAGGGGAGAGTGGACGCGCTCGAGATCGGCGTCGGACACCGAGGCGACCAACGCCAAGGTCCGCGTCCGCGCTTCCTGCAGCGCTTCGACCGCGTGGATCTCCGTCAGCTCCTGCACTGCTGCAGTGGGCCCGCCCATCGCAACATTCTTCCACCCGGACCATGCGGGCAAACGAAACAGGTTGTGAACAGCCCGGCGTGCCCGCCGCGCGCCCCCCGATCAGCGCCGCAAATATCGCAAGAACAGCGAGCCGTGGCGCTCGAGCGCCCAGTCGAGGCGGAGCGGCGCCGGCTCCTGCAGCTCCGGGCCACTCGAGATCGCGGGACCGAGGCCGCCGCCGGTCAGCTTCGGCGCGATGGTCAGGAACAACTCGTCGACCACGCCCTCCCGCGTCAGCGCTCCGAACAACGTCGGGCCTCCCTCGCACAGGAGCGATTGCACGCCATGCTCGGCGCGCAGGCGCCGCAGCACGGTCCTCAGCGTGAGCTCGGCCGGGTCGATCCTGACCACCTCGACCTGCGCCACAGCGCTCGACACGTCGATCTCGGCGGAGCTGAACACGATCACCCGGGCCTCGGGCTCCTGCAGCAGCGGGATCTCGGTCGGCACGTCGCCCGACCGGGTGACCACACAGGCCAGCGGCTCGGGCGCGAGCCCCTTGGCCACCCGCCGCGCGCGTCCCTCGGGGTTCATCATGATGCGGCCGTAGCGCTCGGCCCGGAGCGTGTTCGTCCCGGCCAGCACGGCGTCGACCTGCTCCCGCAGGGTGTGGAACATGGCGCGGTCGCCGTCGTCGCCGAGCCGGCCCGAGCGTCCGTCGAAGGTCGCCCGCCCATCGACGCTGGCCACGAAGTTGGCCAGCACATAGGGGCGATCCTCGGGTGCGGCGGCGTCGAGCGCGAGCGAGGAGAGCAGGGTGCCGACCTCGACCGTGTCCGGCTCGGGCAGGAGCCGGCGAAACTGCATCTTCTGGTCGATCACCGGGCCAGCGCGTCGATCAGGCCCGGCATCTGCCCGGGGGCGGCGATCGGGGTCAGCACGCAGGTCGAGATGCCGCCTTGGACGAACTCCTCGATGCGCTCCCGGGCGCGCTGCGGCGACCCGAACACGAAGATCTCCTGAATCAGCTCCTCGGGCGCGAGCTCGGCTGCCCGCTGACGATCGCCGGCCTCGTGCGCCGCGACCATGGGGTCGATCCGCTCGCCCCAGCCGAGCCAGCGGAAGAAGTCGGCGTACACCGGCACACTCCCGTAGGCCGCGAACATGACCCGGGCCAGGCCCATGCCCTGCTCCTCCTCCATCGGGATCAGGAAGAAGCGGCAGGCGAGCTCGGTCGACCCCTCCTCCCGCCCCGCCGCGACCTCGCCGGTGTGCAGCGCACCCTCGACGTGCGGCAGGCCCGACAGCGGCAGGAAGTTCGTGAACGCCCCGTCGGCGAGCTCGGCCGCCAGCGCGAGCATCCTGGCCCGCAGCGCGGCCAGCACGATCGGGATCTGCTGCCCGACCGGACGCTCGAGCTTGAGGCCGCCGAACCCGCGCTCGGGAGGCACCGAGAGCACCGGTCGCAGCGCCTCGACGGCCTCGCGGACGCGCGACAGCGGCCGTTCGAAGCGCAGGCCGTTGAAGCGCTCGACGATCACGTTCGAGGAGGCGCCGATGCCGAGCACGAAGCGACCGCCGCTGGCCTCCTGGAGCGCGGCGGCGGTCTGCGCCAGCACGCCGGGGCCGCGCGTGAACGGGTTGACGATCCCGGTCACCAGGCGCATCCGTTCGGTGACGGGAATGGCCAGAGCCAGCGGGGTGAAGCCGTCGCAACCGTTGGCCGTCTCGCCGGACCACAGGTCGTCGTAGCCCGCGGCCTCGGCGCGCCGGTACAGCTCCGGGTGCTCGGAGAGCGGGACGCCCGCGAACGGGACCGTGAGCGCCCACCGGATCGCCGCTGTGTCCACAGCCCGAACCTACCAGTAGAGTCGCGGCCAAACCAGCCGGGCGGAGCCCGGCCGATAAGCCTGATTTCAGTTCATGCTCGACTGCACATATCGTGTCCAGATCCACCATCGGGTGGGTCAACTGGCGCAGGTGGCGACCGCGGTCGCCGAGGGCGGCGGCCTGATCGGGGACATCGTGACCGTGTCGCTGGGCCGCGAGCAGTCGGTCCGCGAGATCGCCATCGAGGTGCGCGACACCGGCCAGGCGGTCCGGATCGCGGAGCTGCTCGAAGCAGCCGACGGGGTCCACGTGCTCTGGTACCAGGACCGGGCGCTGATCCGCCACGAGGGCGGCAAGCTCTCGATCGAGGCCGTGCACCCGGTGCGCACGGTGCAGGAGATGCGTGACGTGTACACGCCCGGGGTCGCGCGCGTGTGCGCCGCGATCGCTGAGGAGCCGGCGCTGGCCGGACGCTACACGATGATCTCGCGCAGCGTCGCCATCTGTACCAACGGCACGCGCGTGCTCGGGCTCGGGAACATCGGCCCCGTTCCGTCGATGCCCGTGATGGAGGGCAAGGCGGTCTTCTACCGCCAGTTCGCCTCGATCTCCGCGATGCCGATCCTGATCGACACGGCCGACGTCGACGAGTTCGTCGACACGGTGATCCGGATCGCCCCGACGTTCGGCGGCATCCACCTCGAGGACATCTCCACGCCTGCATGCTTCGAGATCGAACGGCGCCTGATCGCGGCGCTGCCGCAGCCGGTCATGCACGACGACGTTCACGGCACGGCCGTGGTGACGCTGGCCGCTGTGACCGTGGCCTGCCGCCACGCGGGGGTGGAGCTGCGCTCTGCCACTGTCGGGCAGCTCGGCCTCGGCGCGGCCGGGTTCGGGATCGCGTCGCTGATGGTCGACGGAGGTGCGCGGCGGGTGCTCGCGTTCGACCCCCAGGAGGCGTCGCATACCCGGGCGCGGGAGCGCGGGATCGAGCTCGCCTCGATGGAGGAGGTGATGGCCGCTGCCGACGTGGTCATCGCCACGACCGGCCGGCCGGGGCTGATCAAGCCGGAGATGATCCGCGACGGGCAGGTGATCCTCGCCCTCACCAACCCGGACCCGGAGATCGAGCCCGAGCTGGCCGAGGCGTCCGGCGCGGCGTTCGCGGCCGACGGACGCAGCGTCAACAACGTGCTCGGGTACCCGGGCATCTTCCGCGGGGCGCTGATGGCCGGCGCGAGCGCGATCAACCTGGAGATGAAGCTGGCCGCCGCCCAGGTGCTCGCCGACCTGGCCGAGGGCGAGGAGCTGGTCCCGGACGTGCTGGTGCAGGAGGTCCACGACGCGGTCGCGCGGGCGGTCATGGAGGCGGCCGAGCGCAGCGGTGTGGCCCGTCCGGAGATGGTTGCCGTCGGGCTGTAGGCCGGCTGGCGCGTGGCGCGTACCACCCGGAGCTGGGGAAGGCCCTGGAAGCTGCATCCCGCCGGTGAGAAACCGGATAGTGTGCGCGCCGATGGACCTGAAGAAGCTCGACAGGGGAGAGGCCGTCGCGACGGTCGGCGGCATCACCCTCGCGCTGTCGCTGTTACTCACCTGGTACACGCTCGGCAACTCGTTGACCGTCCTCAACAGCTGCCGGGGCCCGAACGGCTCCTGCTCGGGCTGGGCGTCGCTGACGACTCTTCGGTACCTGCTGCTGCTGGCGGCGGTCGCGCCGGTGATCCTGGCCTACATCATCGTCCGGGGGCACGCCCTGTCGTGGCCCCGGGGGGAATTAACGGCGGTCACCGCACTTGCGGCGCTAACCTTCATCATCTTCCGCGGTGTGATCGACAAGCCCGGCTCTCCGCCCGGCCAGATCTCGGTGGGATTCGGGTGGTTCGTGGCATTGCTCGGCGGCCTCCTGATCCTGACCGGTTCGATCTGGCGGGCTCGTGAGAGCGGCGCCCAACGCAAGCCGCCCGGCATCCTGTGAGTTCCTCAGACACCAACTCCCGGCCAGATCGCAACCTGGCGCTCGAGCTCGTTCGCGTCACCGAGGCCGCTGCCCTGGCCGCGGCGCGGATGGTCGGCCGAGGCGACAAGGAGGCCGCCGATCAGGCCGCCGTGGACGCCATGCGGCTGGTGCTCGACTCGGTCTCGATGGACGGCCTCGTGGTCATCGGCGAGGGCGAGAAGGACGAGGCGCCGATGCTGTACAACGGTGAGCGGGTCGGCGACGGCAGCCAGCCCGAGGTCGACGTCGCGGTGGATCCGCTCGAGGGAACCCGGCTGACGGCGCTCGGGATGCCGAGCGCCCTGGCGGTGATCGCGCTCGGGCCGCGCGGCTCGATGTTCGACCCCGGCCCCTGCTTCTACATGGAGAAGATCGCCGGCGGGCCGGACATCGCGGACCTGATCGACCTCGACCGTCCGCTGCCCGAGACGCTGCAGCTGATCGCGGAGCGCAAGCAGCGCGACATCCGCGACGTGATGGTGGTGATGCTCGACCGTGAGCGCCACCACGACGCGATGGCGCAGGTGCGCGAGGCCGGCGCCCGCGTGCGCCTGATCCTCGACGGCGACGTATCGGCGGCGATGCTCGCGGTGAGCGAGAACTCGTCCGTCGACCTGCTGTGGGGCATCGGCGGCACGCCCGAGGGCGTGATCTCGGCCGCGGCGATCAAGTGCATCGGCGGCCAGCTGCTCGGCCGGCTGTGGCCGCGCGACGACGAGGAGCGCCAGGCGGCGGTCGACGCCGGCTACGACCTCAACCGTATTCTCAACTGCGACGACCTGATCGCGGGGGACGACGTATTCTTCTCCGCCACCGGCGTCACCGACGGCGACGTGCTCCAGGGCGTGCGCTACCAGAGCGACCGCAGTGCCTCGACCGAGTCGCTGGTGATGCGCTCACGGTCGGGGACGGTGCGCCGGGTCAATGCGCGCCACGACCGCACCAAGCTGCGGGCGCTGGTCGCCGGCCGCTACGGCTAGACCGGGCTGCGGGGCGGACCGGCGGCCTCAGGGCCGACGCGCGGATGCCTGCTCGGCGCTGATCTCGGGCTGCTCGGGCTCGGCGGCCTCCACGTTTGCCTCCTCGCCCTGCGGCGCGGCGTCGGCGAGCGTCGTGTCGGGCTCTGCGGCCAGGAGCCCGACCTTGGAGTCATAGAGCTGCAGGCTGGCCAGCGAGCGCAGGAACGCATGGGTCACCAGCACGTGGATGAACGACTGCGTGATCCGGTACACGGGGAGGCTGAACCCGGCGGCGATCGCCGGGTAGAAGTTGGCCACTTCGACCTCGATATGCAGCTTGGCCGTTCCGTCGGGTTCCGGCGGGTACCGGCGCACGTCAACGGCGAGGAAGCCGGAGCCGCGGCCGGGGCGGGCGACGAGCAGGCCGTCCTTGATCCGCCAGCTCACGGCGCCGTGATCGGCCTCCTGCACGTAGTCGGGGGTGTCGAAGCGCAGCAGGGTCAGCGGGCGCACGAGCAGCACCACGCGCCGCTCGTCCTTGCCGTAGACGACACGGATCAGTCCCAACGTCACGGTGGTCAGGAAGCGCCAGTAGGTCCGGGCCAGCCGCTCGAGGTTGGCCGGGTTCCAGAGCCGCTCGAGCTCGTCGGCGCCGAGCGTGAAGTCGGCCGCCTGCACGGAGCGCACGCCGCCCGAGTCGCTGGACGTCGAGCGGCGGGGCGAGACGATCACGGCCCGCGTCGGGAGATGGCTGCGGCGTCGCGCCCGCACGGCGGCCAGGGCCGAGATGGCGGCAAGCAGGACGGCGAGGACGGCGCTCACAGGCCCATTTTGACCGGTTTGGCCGTCGCCGTATCCGGTTTCCGCCGCCGCGACGGCAGGCGGCCGTGGGTCTCGGGGGGCCGGGTTTCGGCGGGCGCGTTCATTGCGGTAGATCCACGAGCGCGACGACGGAACCGGCCGCCTGCTCGTCCTCGCCCTGGGGGATGAACGCCAGCGCGTCGGCCCCGAGCAGCGAGCTGATCAGATGCGACCCCTGGGGGCCGTTCGGCCACGCGATCGCGCGGCCGCCACGGCGCTCGATCCGCACGCTGACGGCCAGCTCCCGCGCCCGATGGCGCGCGACCGCCGTCCCCAGCTCGGCCTCGGCGGTCGGCGCCGCGTCGGTCGCCAGGCCCTGCAGGGCGGCGATCGCCGGCCGGACGAACAGGGCGAAGGTCACGAACGCGGACACGGGGTTGCCGGGGAGACCGAAGACGAGGCTCCGGTTGCGGACGCCGAACCACGTCGGCCGGCCCGGCTGCAGGTTCACGCCCCAGAAGCGCTCAGCCACGCCGAGCGTGGCCAGCGCGGGCTTGACGTGGTCGTGGGGGCCGACCGACACCCCGCCGGAGACGACCACCACGTCGGCACGCTCGAGCGCGGCCCCCAGCTCGGCCACGGTGCGGGCCCGGTCGTCTCCCAGCCGCACCGCCGGCCCCGCGTCGGCGCCGCAGCGCGTCGCGAGCGCGACCAGCATGGCCGCGTTGGAGTTGTGGATCTGTCCGGGGCCGAGCGGCTCCCCGGCCGCTCGCAGCTCGTCGCCCGTGCACAGCACGGCGACGCGGGGCGGGGGCGAGGCGAGCACCAGGCCGGCGCCGGCGGCGACCGCGGCGCCGAGCTCGGCAGCGCCCAGTCGCGTCCCGGCTGCCAGCACCTGCTGGCCCGCGCGGAGATCCTCGCCGGGTCCACGGATGTCGGCGCCGGTCCGGACCGCGCCGGCGAGCCGGATGCTCCCATCGAGGATCTCGACGTCCTCCTGGCGGACCACGGCCGTGGCGCCGGCGGGGACGACGGCGCCGGTGGAGACGCGCATCGCCTCGCCCTCGCCGACGGCGCCCGGCGACGGCGCCCCGGCCCGCGACTCGCCGACGATGCGCAGCGTGCGGCCCGCGTCGCCGGCGATCACGGCGTAGCCGTCCATCGCCGAGCAGGCGAACGGGGGCACGTCCCCGGTCGCCGGCAGGTCCTCGGCCAGCACGCGGTCGAGTGCCTCGGTCACGTCGACGCGTTCGGTCGCGAGCGGCTCGACGGCGGACAGGACGGCGGCGCGGGCAGCGGCAACCGTGAGGAGTGAGTGGCTCATCGGTGGCCCATTGTCCCGTGAACGGCCACCGCGAATCGTGATGGAGCGACCGCGGATCGTGATAGAAGCTCTGCATGCAGGAGGGTTCGCCACGCCGGCGCCGGGCTCGACCCGTCGCCGACGCGCCGGTTGACGAACTGCTCGCGCGGTCGGACGAGATCGCGAAGGGCTGGCTGCTGGCCCTGGTCGAGGAGCTGCCGCTCGAACGCTCGCCGGCGATCCTGGCCGCCGACCTGGCCCACGACGGGCCGCGCGTATGCGACGCGATCGTGCGCGCGCTGGCCGACGACGGCGACCTGCGCCGGCTGCAGCCGCGCGGAGCGCTCGAGCGGATCGTCGCCCGGACGGGCGAGCTCGCCGGCGCCGCCGGCGCCGAGGACACGGCGCACGCCGTCGACGTGCTGCACTCGGTGATCTGGAGCGCGGTGCGTGACGAGCTCCGGCGCCCTGACCCGGATCAGCTGATCGAGCTCGCCGAACGGCTCAATCTGGTCATGGAGCTGGTGCGTGCCGCGTCGCTGCGGCACGGGGACGTGGAGCGCGCAACGGGCGCTGAGGCGGGGAACGGCGTGGCGGAGCGCAGGAATGCCGGGCGCGCGCTGCGGCCGGTGGAGCCGGCGGAGTCGGTGGAGCCGGCGGAGTCGGTGGAGGCGGCGCCGGCCGGCGCGGGCGGTGCGCTGTGGCTGGGCGCGTTCGAGAACGAGATCGCGCGGGCGCAGAGGGGCGGGGCGCCGCTGTCGCTGCTCCTGGCCGAGCTCGACGAGACCGAGCGGGTGCTTGCCGTCGAGCCTGTCGCCGCGGCGAGTGCGACCTTCGGCCGGTTCGCCCAGGCGGTGCGCAGCGTCGTGCGGCGCCAGGACATCCTGGCCTGCGAGTCCGAGAGCCGGGCGTGGATCATCGCTCGCGACACCGGGCGGGCGGCGGCGCAAGCGCTCGGGTCGCGGGTCACGCACGCGGTCAGAGATGCCGAGGCGTGGCGAGGAGCGCCGATGACCGTCAGCGTCGGTCTCGCCGTGCTCGGCGAGGACGGCGATGACGCCGACAGCCTGATCGAGGTGGCGGAGGAGACCGCGCTCGCGGCCGCTGCGAGCGGCATCGGGATCATCCGCGCGGTGCCGTCGGAGCGCGACTCCGGCGAGGACCGCCCGCCCGTCGCCTGAGCGCCGGGGTCGTTCGGTGCGGCCGTTTCGTTACTTGCGGCCGGCGGCGGTGAGCGTCGTGCCGGGCAGCGAGACGGCGCCGATCGTGGAGATGCCGTCCGTGCGCAGCGCGCGGGACGTGGCCTGCGTGAGATCGTAGTCGGCGTTGTTCGCGTAGGGACCGCGGTCGATCACCGGGACGATGATCGTGCGCCCGCCGTAATAGAGCGCCACCGGCGTGCCGCACTTCAGCCACTTGTGGGCGACGCCGAGCATCTGGGGCGTGAGCGTCTCGCCGCAGGCGGTGGTCGATCCCCACGAGCCCGGGCCGTACCAGGTCGCGATCGCGGGCCGGTAGATCGTCACGTCGACGGTGGGACCGCTGGTCGCCGACCGGGCGCTGGCCGGCGAGCCGCGCAGCAGCAGGGCGCGGATGGCAAAGCGCCCGATGTGATTGGTCCGCCACGTGATCGAGAACGAGCCGTCGGGAGCCGCGGTGCCGTGCGTGGTGCGCAGCCAGCCCTTGACGCGGTCGAGTCGCTCGATGACCACGGTCTGACCGGCCATCGCCGTCGGCACCACGCCCGTGAAGCGCAGACCGTGGCTGAGCATCGCCGAGACCTTGGCGCTGAGGGTGATCCCGCCAGTGGTCGCGGTCGCGGTGACGTCGCCGGGCTGCACGTTGGCGGCGGCGAACTTGGTCGTCGGGCTCGCGCCGAAGCCGGCGCCACCGGTGCTCGCCCAGCCGGTGGCGGGGAGGGCAAGCGCGCTCATGGCGAGCAGCACTGCCAACTGCGTTGTGGCGCGTCGACTCACGATGCCTGTTCGTCCTCTTCACGTTGCGCCTACGGGGTGAGCTGACGGGCTCGCGCTGTGCGTGCGCTACGGCCCGAAAACGGGCCGATTCGCCCCTGTGGTCCCGAAGGCCCACAAGTGGTTCCCCCGTCGACCGTCCGCGGACGGACGATCGCTCGGCATGGAAGTAACGGGGAGTATACGAAACTCGGCGGCAAGGATTACACCGGGTGCGTGGCGCTGGCTCGCTCTCCGCTGGGCGCGCTCGCGCCGAGTTGCGGGCCTTGCGGGGGTTCTTCGGCCCGGGCCCGGAGCGGAGGCGTGGGCAGGGGGGCAGGGGCGAAATGTGTCGCAGGTCTACTAGGGCCGCGGCAACCTGGAGATCGCGCCGCGCAGGGCGCGGGCGCTGGCGGAGAGCCCGATCTCGGCCAGTTCCGCGGCAGCCTGCACCGTGGTTCCGAGGATGTCCACCCCCGTCGACGGGGCGGGCTTGCGCGAGGCCGGCGCCGGCGGGGCGCCGGCGGGCTGCTCGGGCTGGGCCAGCCGGGCGGGTTTCGTCCGCGCCGTGCGCCGCGCGGCCGCGGTCGCCGAGGAGGACGTGCGCAGCTTGCCGGTGGGGGTCGGCTTGGTTGCGGTGGTCGGCTTGGTTGCGGTGGTCGGCTTGCCGGTCGCGGTCGGCTTGGGGGCGGCCGGCCTGGGCGCTGGTCGCACGGCGGTGGGCGCCACGGCGGCAGGGGACGATGCGCGCGCGGCGCGCTTGTCGCTGCGCCGGTGGGGCCGCGTGCGGGGGAGTCCTCCGAGGACTTCTGAGGGGCGGTCGTCGGTCATCTTGGGCACCATTTGGCTCGCTGGCAGGCCGGGGCCTGCAGATGATCGCGCAACCTGGCGATTAACGTCAGCAGCCCCACAACGGCAGGGATTCGTAGTGCGGACAAAACTTTCGTACCGAAACTTGAAACGGGTAGATACGTTTGACGTACTACATGTGAGGTCGAGCGACGCCAGCGTGGAGCCGGGTTCCCGCACCAACGCGGGACGGGCTTCTGAAACCTCTCTGGGCAGCGTTGACTTCAGAATGTATAGCGCCTATACTCTCGCCGTATGTTTGAGTGGCGGACGTGCGCCCGGAGGGCTGCGTCCGCCGTTTGATCCTCGGTGCCGGCGGTCATCCAACCGCACGGGGCCACTCGACGGAAACGGAAACAGATGTCAGTAGCGGAACTGCAGGAACTCGAGGAGATCAAAGGCCTCATGAACCGCGGGCAGCAGCTCGGGGTTCTGACGTACGCCGAGATCGCGACCGCGGTTTCCGAGCTCGACCTTGACGAGGCCGACGTCGAGGAGCTGCACGGCTTCCTCGAGCGGTCCGAGATCGAGCTCGTCGAAGAGGTCGACCCGGCACTTGCCGCCGCCGAGGTCGAGCGCGCGCCCGACAAGCGCGGACGCCGCAAGCCGAAGACCGCGCTCGATCTCAAGCCGGACATGACGACCGATTCCCTTCAGCTGTTCCTGAAGGACATCGGCAAGGTGCGGCTGCTAACGGCCCAGGAGGAGGTCGACCTCGCCAAGAGGATCGAGCGTGGCGACCTGGACGCAAAGCAGAAGATGGTCGAGTCGAACCTTCGGCTCGTCGTGTCGATCGCCAAGAACTACCGCAACCAGGGCCTGCCGTTCCTCGATCTGATCCAGGAGGGCACGCTCGGTCTCGTCCGGGCGGCGGAGAAGTTCGACTACCGCAAGGGCTTCAAGTTCTCCACCTATGCGACCTGGTGGATCCGTCAGGCAATTGCCCGCGCCTTGGCCGACAAGGCTCGCACGATCCGGATCCCGGTCCATGTGGTCGAGAAGCTGAACAAGATCGGCCGGGCCGAGCGCAAGCTCGTCACCGAGCTAGGACGCGAGCCCACCGCGGAGGAGATCGCCGAGGTGACCGGAATCGAGCCCGACGAGGTCGAGTCGATCAAGCGCTCGGCGCAGGCTCCGGTCTCGCTCGAGAAGCCGGTCGGTGACGAAGAGGAGTCCGAGTTCGGCCAGTTCATCGCCGACGAGCGGGCCGAGTCGCCCTACGAGCGCGCCGCGGAGATCCTGACCAAGGAAGCCCTCCGCGAAGCCCTCGAGAACCTCTCGTACCGTGAGCGGCGCGTGCTCGAGCTGCGCTACGGCCTCGGCGGCGAGCACCCGCGCACGCTGGACGAGGTCGGGCGGACGTTCAACGTCACGCGCGAGCGGATCCGTCAGATCGAGAACCAGTCGCTAAAGAAGCTCCAGTCGCTGGCCGAGGCGCAGAAGCTCCGCGACGTCGCGTAGCCGCACTTCGGATCGAGGATTGAGCACGGCGGGGCCCGATGGGGCCCCGTCTTGCGTTGGGGGCGGTAGAACCGGCCTTTCGTAGTGCCCGGCCGAGCCCCGTGCCCAGCACGTCGCGTACGACCCCCCGCTCGAGACGACCCGCCACGGCGACACCGCCCCGCCCCGTCCACCACTCCCCACCCCTTCCTCAAGCCAAAGCCGTCCGTGGCCGATTTGAGGGGCAGATGTTCGATCTCGTCGAGGCGCTGCGGTATGTAGTCAGAAGTGAGGGCTCGGACCTTCACCTGAAGGTGCCGTCGCGGCCGCTGGCCCGGATCCACGGCCGGCTGCAGGCGATCGAGGAGTTCGAGCCGATGCAGGCCGAGGACGTCGAGCGGGTGCTGCGGGAGATGCTCACCGATCCCGGCAAGCTGGGCGAGTTCGAGCAGGACAACGAGGTCGACTTCGCCTATGCGGTGGAGGGGCTGGCGCGGTTCCGCGTCAACGCGTTCCGCCAGCGGGGCATGGTCTCGATCGCGCTGCGGGTGATCCCGTACGCGGTCCGGACGATCGACGAGCTCGGGCTGCCGCCCGTGATGAGCGAGATCGCCGACGAGGAACGGGGGCTGATCCTGCTGACCGGGACCACCGGCTCGGGTAAGTCGACGACGCTGGCGGCGATCATCGATCAGATCAACGAGACGAAGGCGCGGCACATCGTCACGATCGAGGATCCGATCGAGTACCTGCACAGCGACCGGACCTCGATCGTCAACCAGCGCGAGGTCGGGATGGACACCGTCTCTTTCAGCCGGGCGATGCGTCGCGTCCTGCGCCAGGACCCCGACGTGATCCTGATCGGGGAGATGCGCGACGAGGAAACCGTGCGCACGGCGCTGTCGGCGGCGGAGACGGGCCACCTGGTGCTGTCCACGGTGCACACCCTGGACGCGCCGGAGACCGTGAACCGAATCATCGACTTCTTCCCGCTGCACGAGCAGAGCCAGGCCCGGGCGATGCTGGCGGGCACCCTCAAGGCGGTCATCTCGCAGCGTCTCGTCCCGACGCCGGACGGCGGCGGCCGGATCGCCGTCTGCGAGGTCATGCGAATGACGGGGCGGGCCCGCGACATGATCCTCGACCCCGACCAGACCGGCCGCTTGCGCGAAGTGATCTCCGAGGGCTCCTACTACGGCATGCAGACATTCGACCAGGCGCTGCTGACGCATTTCCAGGCCGGCCGGGTCTCGATGGAGGACGCACTCCGGGTGGCCACCAGCCCACACGACTTCAAGCTGCTCGTGGCCGCCGAAGGACGGACGGCCACCAAGGTGGAACATCTCACCGACGCCGCAGCAGCTCCGGCGGTGGCCGGGCCGCCCACGCTCACGCGCCCGGCACCCAGAACATCCACTTCAGTTCGTGAAGCATTGCGCTAGACTGGGATCCTGATGGCTACGAACGACACTTGCCCGGTCTGTCGCACGGCGGAGATCGTGTGCGGCAAGTGGACGCTGTTGGTGATCCGCGACCTCGCCTACAGCCGCTCGCGGTTCTGTGAGCTCGAGCGCTCCTTGAAAGGAATCAGCCCGCGCACGCTGTCGCTGCGGCTGCGCGCCCTGGAGGAAGAGGGCATCGTCGCGCGCCAGACGTACCCGGAGGTCCCGCCGCGCGTCGAGTACGCGCTCACAGCGAAGGGGCTGGCGCTGCTGCCGCTGATCGAGGACATGCGTGCATACGGGCGCGAGTGGCTCGGCGGGAGCTGCGCCGAGGAGCCGGTCTCCGAGGCCGAACTCGAGCCGACCGCGGTCGCGGTCGCCTGAGCGACCCTCCGCGAGATGCGAATCTCGCTGGCCGCCGATGAGCTGACCGGCGTCGCCGCCGCGGTTCCGGATGAGTTGCGCCGCCGCGGCCACGAGCCGATCGTGCACGGCGCCTACGCCGCCGGGGAGCGAGCGGACTGGGCCTGGGCCAGCGAGGCCGCCGCGCGGGACGTGGCCGAGGGCCGGGCGGAGCAGGCCGTGGTCGCGTGTTGGACCGGGACCGGCGCCTCGATCGCCGCCAATAAGGTGCCCGGGATCCGCGCCGCGCTGTGCGTCGACGCTCAGACGGCGGAGGGCGCGCGGCGCTGGAACGACGCCAACGTGCTCGCGCTCAGCCTGCGGCTGACTTCGCCGGCAGAGCTGTCGGAGATCCTCGACGCATGGTTTGCCGCGCGGCCGAGCGAGCACCGGGCCGACGCCGAGAACATCGCGCACGTGGCGGAGATCGAGCGCGGCGCCTGAACGGCCCCGGCGGCGGCAACCAGCCGCCGCTCGGGCCTGCAACGGCCCGTTCGCCGGGAGGATCGATCGGGTCCAGCGCGAAACGGCGACCGTGCGCAACCGGCCCCTCCATCAGCTGCTCGAGGCATTCACCACCGACGCGGCGATGCAGCTGTCGGCCGACACCGCCGGGGGGGCCGAGGTGCCGTTCGAGGTGATCGAGGAGCCCGGGGCGCGCGCGCCCCTGTATTGCTACCGGCCGCTGACCGGAGCGTTCATCCGCGAACGCCTCGGACTGCTCGGCGCGCTGCCCACGTACGCCCCCGCGGCACGCGCGGTGACGCTGCTCGAGGGAGTGGACTGGTACCTGCGCGAGCAGGGTGAGCAGCGCATCCCGACCGAGCCGCGCGAGCGCGCCGATGCGGCGCTGCGGACCTTCCTCGGGACGGTGTTCGCCGAGCGCAGCGACTTCGGCTTTGACCCGCTGCGCTTCGACACCGCTTACGAGGAGCTGGAGCGAGCCCTGTACGACGGCCGCTGCATGACCACGGTGATCGCACCGCTGCTCGGGGTGGCGCTCGATCACGGGATCACCGAGCTCGCTCTCGGCGACGGCCTGTCGCTGGTTCCGGGCCAGGCGCTCGAGGATGCGCCGTCCGACGCGGTGTGGGGAGACGGGGAGGAGCCAAACGTGCTCGCGGTGCTCACGGTCTCGGAGGAGGGCGCGATCCGCTCGCCGGTGTCGATCGCCCGCATGCGCTTCCGGCGCGTGCTGACGGCGCTGAGGCTGTTCGAGCGCGGTGGCTATGCGCTCGGACCGGTCGCGTGGGCCCGGCTCGACGCCGGCGCGTGGCGAACCGTGTCGCTGGGGGGCAGTGGGCGGCCGCGGTTCGTCACCTTCATCTCGGCCGACCAGGAGGACGAGCTGCGGGCGTTCTGCAACCTGATCGCCCGCCGCACGCCGACCGGCGGCGAGCTGGCGTGGGCGCTGGCGCGGTTCGAGATGGGATGCGAGCGGCTGGCCCCGTTCGAGGCCCTGACCGACTACCTGCTCGCGCTGCGAGCGCTGCTCGAGCCGGAGGGACCAGCAAGCGGGCGACTTGCCCAGCGGCTGGCCGCGATCTGCGCGCAGCCGGCGGCGCGCACCGCCCTGGCGGAGCGGACCGCCCACGCGATCTCGCTCGAGCGAGCGGTGATCGCCGGTCTCGCGCCGGCGGAGCCGGGCGTCGACGCGCTCGTGGACGAGCTCGCCGAGCACCTCCGGGCGCTGATCCGTGACGTGCTGTGCGGCCACCTCGAGGTCGACCTGCGCGGCGTGGCCGACAGCCTGCTCGCCGAAGCGGCTGCGGCCCCGGTCTGAGCCGGGCCGCCCGCCGGACGGAGCTACGCGTCGGTCCCGTCGCGATCGCGCTCGACCGCATCGGCGAACGCGGCCAGGGCCCGATCCCAGAACTGGTCGAAGTAGGCGCGCACCTCGCGGATGCCGGCGGGGTCGATCGCGTATAGCCGGCGCGTGCCGACGGCGTCGTCGCGCACGAGCCCCGCGTCCTTGAGCACGCGCAGATGCTGTGAGACCGCGGGGCGGCTGACGGGCAGCTCGGCGGCGAGTTCGCCCACCGCGCGCCGACCACCGGCGAGAGCCTCGAAGATCGCCCGGCGGGTCGGATCGCCGAGCGCGGACAGTGCTGCCGGTGCGTTCGCCATGGCTTACGGTAAGCATAGACGAACGGACGATGGCGGCGAGGAGCGACTCCGGTCGCGCCAGATGCGACCCTGTGCGCGTGTACCACGTCGAGCTGGCCCATTTCCCGCATCAGGCGCACGCGTTCAACCTCAGCCCCGAGGAGCTCGACGCGACCATGGTCCGCCCCTGGGTGCACGGCGAGGTGCTCGAGTTCGGAGAGCGCCGCTGGTCGCCGGAGCGGGCAAAGCTGACGATCTACGAGGGGCCGGAGCTGCCCACCGACGAGATGAGCATGGGCCGCGGCTGGCCCAATGTGACGCGCTCGGGCGTCGATGTCACCGACCGCATTCTCGCCGCCGCGACGCGGCAGGCCCAGGGTGGGCCGGCCGACTCCGCCGTGGCCGCGTTCAAGGAGGCGGTGCTCGCCGAATGCGGCGACGGCCGCATCGGCATCCACCAGGTCGTGTGGCTGGCCAACGCCCGCTACGGCCAAAGCAGGGTCAGCGAACGGATGGCGCTGTCCGAGCAGTCCGTCTGGGAGCTGCTGCACGAACGCCGCCTGGTGATGCTGCGCGCCGCCCCGGCGGCGGGAGAGACCGAGCCGATCGTTCCGGACGACTGGCAGGCGGCGCTCCTGTCCTGGGCGACCTGGGCCGATCCGGGGGCACCGACGGTGTTCCTCGAGGCCACGCAGGGATAGCGCGCCTCCCGCGCGGGGCGGCGGCGGGGCTCAGGCCACGACGTCGGCGATCATCTGCGCCCGCTCCGCCTCCGAGGCGAACAGATAGCGGTGAATCCGCAGCAGGCCCTCGATGTCGTGCACGTCGTCGTCGAAGTGGGGCACGAGCAGCAGCGGCCGCCCGTCGAGCTCGGGCTCGAGCCGGGCGACGTTCTGCTCGTCGCGGCGCGCCAGCACGTGGTAGTCGCGGAAGTTCTCGGCCACCCGGTCGGCCAGCTGATCGGGCAACAGGCCGGTCAGCTCGGATTCGACGTCGTCCGCGTCGGCGTCGCCGAGGATGTCGTGATGGACGCGGTTGACGACAACGCCGGCGAACGGAAGCTCTCCCTGCTCGAGCGTGCGCCGGAACCAGATCGCCTCGTCGATCGCCTCGCTCTGGGCGGAGCTGATGAGAAGGAAGGCGGTGGAGTCGGACTTGAGCATCTGCTCGACCTGCGCCGCACGCCGGCTGAAGTCCTCGGTCATGCCGCCGAGCAGGCCGAAGAACGTGGACAGGTCGGCCAGCAGGTCGATGCCGGTGATCTTCCGCAACCCTCCGAGCACGATGCCGGCGGGGCGCCCGAGCACGCGCATCCCGAATCCCGTCGGGCGCAGGAAGGCCTTGAGTGCGCGGCCCTCGAGAAACGAGGTCAGCCGCCCGGGGGCGTCGAGGAAATCGAGCGCGTTGCGCGACGGTGGTGTGTCGAGCACGAGCAGATCGAAGTCGCCGTCGTGATCGAGGTCGTAGAGCTTGGCGATGGCGGTGAACTCCTGCGAGCCCGAGACGGCCGTCGAAAGCTCGCGGTAGACGCGGTTCTCGAGGATCTCGTGGGCCCGCTCGGGCGTCGGCGCCAGGCGCTCGATCAGGTCGTCGAAGGTGCGCTTGGGATCGAGCATCATCGCCCACAGCTCGCCCTTGAGCTCGAGGCCGGCGGGGGCGAGCCGCTCGGGCTCCACGCGGCGCGGCTCGTTCTCGAGCTCCTCGAGCCCGAGCGCGTTGGCGAGCCGCTTGGCCGGGTCGATGGTGACCACCGCGACCTTGGCCCCCTGGGCCGCCATGCCGAGCGCGATCGCCGCCGACGTGGTCGTCTTGCCGACCCCGCCCGACCCCCCGCACACGCACACCCGCTTGCCGGCGAGCAGGTCGGCGACGCTCATGTGAGGACCTCGCCGGCCGGATCGGGCTCGGCCAGGCCCGCTTCGAGGTCGTCGGCGAGACGCTCGAGCTCGGGGATGCCGATGTGATCGGCGAACAGGAACGGAAGCTCGACGACGCCGCCGTCCAGCCCCTCGCGCAGCCGTCCGATCTGCTCCCGCTGGGTCTCGGCGCGCAGGTGCTCGGAGACGGCGGCGCGCACCGCGGCCCGGGCCAGCGAGGACTCGGCAAGCTCCAGCGCGCCGTTCAGCTCGGCGGCCTGATCGTCGCTGAAGCGGGCGGGGTACACCGCGTTCATGACCACCTGCTGGAGCACCAGTCCCTCGCGGTCGAGCGCGTCACGCAACGACAGGGTCTCGTTGACCGGCATCTCCTCGGGCAGCGCCACGGCGACCACCGCGGTGAGCGACGGATCGGCGATCGTGGCGGCGATGGCGCGACCCTGGTTGGCGATCGGGCCCACCCGCGCGATCTCGGCGAAGGTCCGCGGCGTGCGCAGGATGCCGACGCCGTGGCCGGTGGAGGGAGCATCGACGATCACGAGATCGTAGGGGGCGGCGCCGCGCGTCTTGCGCTGCAGCTGTGCCAGCTCCCAGACCTTGCCGATGCTGAGCAGCTCCCGCATGCCCGGCGTCGCCATCGCGAAGGCCTGGAACAGCTTGCTCGAGCCGAGCGCGTGACCGAGCGGGCCGATCCTGATCCGCAGGTATTCCTCCATCGAGTGCTGCGGGTCGACCGAGATCGTGAACAGCCCCGGCGCCAGCTCGATCTCGTGGAAGAGCTCGGCCTGATGCTCGAACGTTCGCTGCAGGCGCTCCTGGCTCGAGAGCTCGACCACGATCGTGCGCAGGCCCGCGCGCGCGGCCAGCAGCCCGAGGGCCGTGGCGACGGTCGATTTGCCGACACCACCCTTGCCGGTGACGAAGATGAGGCGTCGGTCGAGGAGTGCGGGCACCGCGGGGCAAAATACCGACGCCCCGAGCCCGGCGCTGCGGCGGGGGCGGGAGGAATCTCCCGGGCGTCTGCGAATAGAGGCGCGTATGAGTTACCCGACGCAACGGAGCCTCCAGTGACGGCCACGCCCAAGGTGATCGCATTCGCCAACCAGAAGGGCGGCGTCGCGAAGACCACCACCACGCTCAACCTCGCTGTGGCCTTCGCCGAGGAAGGCCACCGCGTCCTGTGCTGCGACATGGACCCGCAGGGCAACCTGACCATGTCCCAGGGAATCGACCCCGACACGCTCGAGAAGTCGATGTACGACGTGCTCGTGCACCACATCTCGATCCGCGAGGTGATTCGCAAGCGCGAGGTGGACGTCGCCTGCGCGTCGATCGACCTCGCCGGAGCGGAGATCGCGATGTCGACGCAGATCGGCCGCGAGCGCTCGCTGCAGAAGGCGCTGAGGGAGGTCTCCGAGGACTACGACTTCGTCTTCATCGACACGCCGCCGAGCCTCGGCCTGCTCACGATCAACGCGCTGACGGCCGCCGACAAGGTAATCGTCCCCGTGCAGTGCGAATATCTGTCGATGCGCGGCCTGATCCAACTGCAGAACACGCTCGCGATGGTCCGCGAGAACCTGAACCCGGACGTGGATATCGAGGGGATCCTTCCGACCCTGGTCGACTCCCGCACGCTCCACGCCAAGGAGGCGATCGAGATCCTGGAGGAGAACTTCGGGGATCGCGTGTTCGCCTCGAGGATCAGAAAGACGGTTCGCTTCGCCGAGGCGCCTGTCAAGGGCATGTCGGTGCTGAAGTACGATCCCGACGGTCTGGCCGCCCACGCCTACAGGCAGCTCGCCAAGGAGGTCCTCTCAAATGCCGACCGGTAAGCGCGCGAGCATGCGCGAGGGGCCGTTGGCGGCCCTGTTCCGCAAGACGGCCGACGACATGGCCGAGCAGGACCCCCAGGCCCAGGGAGAGACCCGGCCCGAGGCCGAAGCCGGCGCTGCCGAGGCCGCGGCAACCGCGCCCGACACCGGCGCGCCGACTGACGCGCCCACTGGCGCGCCTGCGACCCCGCCCACGCCGCACGCTCGAGCGACGCCGCCACACCCGGCGCTCAACAAACCCGAGCCCGAGCCGCCGTCCGAGCCGCCGCACATCCCCTCGCCGCAGGAGCGGCTGCGTCACGCCTTCTCCTCCGACATCCCGGACAATCTGCTCGAAAGCCCCGCGCCCGCCGCGGCGGCGCCCGCAGCGCCGCCCGCCCCCGCCCCGGACGTCTACGCCCGGCCCGAGCGGGCGAGTGAGGCGATGAGCGTTCCGCGCACCGTCGGCACTCCCGTGCTGCGCGTCGTCGGCGTCGGTGGGGCCGGCGTCAACGCCGTCAACCGGATGGTCGAGGCCGAGGTCGAGGGCGTCGAGTTCCTGGCCATCAACACCGACCTGCAGTCGCTGCAGCAGTCGGCTGCGCACGAGACGCTGCACATCGGCGATGGGATCACCCGTGGGCTCGGGTCGGGCTCCGACCCCGATCTCGGCCGGCAGGCCGCGAAGGAGGAGCACGACCGGATCAAGGCGCTCCTGCGGGGATCGGACATGGTCTTCATCGCCGCCGGCGCCGGCGGAGGCACGGGCACCGGCGCCGCGCCGATCGTCGCGCAGATCGCCCGCGAGCTCGGAGCGCTCACGGTCGGGATCGTGACCCGCCCGTTCCAGTTCGAGGGATCCCGGCGCCGCGACCAGGCCGAAGCGGGCATCGACGCGCTCGCCGACGAGGTCGACACCCTGATCGTCGTGCCCAACAATCGCCTACTGTCGGTGCTCGACCGCAACACCTCGATGGTGGAGGCGTTCCGGGTCGCCGACGACGTGCTGCGCCAGGGCGTGCAGGGGATCTCGGACCTGGTGACGCTGCCGGGCCTGATCAACCTCGACTTCGCCGACGTGCGTACGATCATGTCCGAGGCCGGCAACGCGCTGCTCGGCATCGGCATGGGCACCGGCGACCGGCGGGCGATCGACGCCGCCGAACAGGCCGTCGCCTCGCCGCTGCTCGAGACGAGCATGGAGGGCGCCCGCTCGATCCTGCTGTCGATCACGGGCGGTCGGGACCTGTCGCTGTGGGAGGTGAACGAGTCCGCCAAGGCGGTCGCCGAGGCCGCGCACCCGGACGCGAACATCATCTTCGGCGCCATGGTCGACGAGAAGCTCGACGACCAGGTCTGGGTGACCGTGGTCGCGACCGGCTACAGCGACTCGCGGCCCCGAAAGCGGGTCGAGGCGCGGCCGCCGGTGAGCCTCCGTTCCGAGGGCGACCGGGCGTCGCTGCGCGAGCCGCGGGGCGAGCCCAGGGTGACGCGAGCGCGCGAGCGCGTGGGCGGCACCTCCCCACTTGAGCTCGACGTGCCCGAGTTCATTCCCCGGCGCTGAGCGCTCGGCCGAAGCCTCCGCCACCGGGTCGCCGTCGCGCCCTGACCGTTGGCTGATTCGCCCGACGGGCCGCTCGCTACCGTCCCTGTCTCGATGCCGCGCACGTCCGAGCTCGGAGTGATCGCGGCCGGCCATCCCGTGACGGCCGGCCACGGGGCCGACGTGCTGCGCCGCGGCGGCAACGCCGTCGACGCCGCGATCGGGGCCATGCTCGCCTCGGTCGTGTGCGAGCCGCTCCTGACCGGCCTGGGCGCCGGCGGCTACATGCTGGTCGTGGCGCCCGGTGAGGCCCCGACGCTGCTGGACTTCTTCGTCGAGGCCCCGGGGTGCGGCGCTGATCACGGCGAGCGGGCCGAGCTGGTGCCGATCAGCGTCTCGTTCGGCGACGCGATCCAGGTGTTCAACATCGGCGCGGCCTCGGTTGGCGCCTACGGCGTCCCGGCCGGGCTGAGCGAGGCCGCTCGGCGGTTCGGGCGCATGCCGCTGTCCACGCTCGTCGCTCCGGCGGCCGCGCTCGCTCGCGACGGGGTGGAGCTCAACGCGGCGCAGGCCTACCTGATCGAGATCCTGGCCGACATCGTCACCGCGACCCCCGAGTGCGCGGCCCTGTTCGCTCCCGGCGGCCGCCTGCTCCGCACGGGCGATCTCTGCCGTCAGCCCGAGCTCGGCGACGCGCTCGAGCGGCTCGGAGCCGACGGGCCGGCGCCGTTCTACACGGGCGAGATCGCCGAGGCGATCGTGGCGTGGACGAGCGGCCGCGGTGGGATGCTCACACGTGAGGACCTCGCCGCCTACACGGTCATCCACCGTGACCCGGTGCGGGTCTCCTACCGCGGACGCGAGGTGCTCACCAACCCGCCCCCCTCGGCCGGCGGGATCCTGATCGCGCACGCGCTGTCGCTGCTCGACGGGGACGGCCGGCCGCCGACGGTCGAGCGGATCGTCGAGGTGATGGAGCAGGTGCAGGCGGAGCGGACGCCCGACTTCCTGGCCGGACTGGACGAGCCGGGGTTCGGGGAGCGCTTCCTGGCCGCGGGACGGCTCGGCTCCACGACGCACATCTCGGTGATCGACCGGGACGGCTGGGCCTGCGCGGTGACGTGCTCGAACGGGGCCTGCTCGGGCGAGGTCGTGCCGGGGACGGGCGTGCACCTGAACAACATGCTCGGCGAGCAGGATCTCAACCCATTGGGTTTTCACCGTCATCCTCCCGGTCGCCGGCTGCCCAGCATGATGGCCCCGACGGTGGTGCTCCGCGAGGGCACGCCGGAGCTGGTCGTCGGGAGCGCGGGGTCGAACCGGATCCGCTCCGCGATCCTGCAGACGGTCGTGCGCGTGATCGATGACGGGCTGCGCGCCGGGCCCGCGGTCGAGGCGCCCCGCGTCCACTTCGAGGACGGGGTCGTGTACGCCGAGCCCGGCGTGGACACGGCGACGCTCGAGCAGGCGGGGCGGGCGATCGGTCGCTTCCGCGACCGCAACCTCTTCTTCGGCGGCGCTCAGGCCGTCGAGCGCGACGCCTCGGGCGTGTTCTCCGGCGGCGGCGACCCCCGCCGCGGCGGAGCCGCGCTGGTGGTCACCGGCGCTGGGGCCGCGCCCCGCTGATCACTTCGTTGCGGTACCGGCCGTGCTCCGCGTCGGGCCGGTCTGGAACCAGGCGAACACGAAGCAGGCGATGCCGAGCAGGAAGGCGGCGATGCCGTGCTTGACGTGGTGGGTGCTCGAGCCGGCCTGATGGCCGGGGAAGAAGCTCGGGAGGCCACTCGCGGTCGAGACCCAGTACACGATCGCGATCACGATCAGAACGATGCCGAGGATCACGGCGGGGATGATGAGCTGTCGGTTCTTGGTCATGCGAGGCCTCCGCCTAGGTGATGATGAAGCCGATTGCGAGCAGCGCTCCGACGACGGTGCAGTAGATCGCAAACGGGGTCAAGGTGTTGGTCTCGAAGAAGCGCATGAGGAAGCGAATCGAGAAGTAGGCGCTGACTGCAGCGGCAAGCGCGGCCACGAGCGCCTGGCCGCGGACGTGCGCCCCGGTGCTGCCGGCCAGCTCGGGGATCTTGAGCAGCGCCGCCGCGCCGATGATCGGCGTGGCAAGCAGGAACGCGAACTTGGCTGCGTCCTCGTTGCCCAGGCCCACCAGCAGGCCTCCGCCCATGGTCACGCCGGAGCGCGAGACGCCCGGGATCAGCGCCAGCGATTGCGAGGCGCCGACGCCAACGGATTGGCGCCAGGAGACGCGCTCGGCGATCCGGTTGTCCTCGTCGGGCTCCTCCTCGGGTGCGCCGGGAGCGCGGCGCCGCAGGCGCTCGGCGCCGAACAGCAGCAGTCCGTTGATGAAGATGAAGAATGCGGCCGATGTCGGCGAGGCGAACAGCTTGCGCAGCGGGTCCTGCAGCGTGAGCCCGAGAATGCCCGCGGGGATCGTCCCCACGACCAGCAGCCAGCCCAGGCGGGCATCGGAATCGGTGATCTCGCGATCGCGCAGCGAGCGGCCGATGCCGAACACGATCCGCTTCCAGTCCTGCCAGAAGAAGCCCAACAGCACGATCGCGGTCGCGAGGTGCACGGCGACCAGGAAGGCGAGGAAGTACTGGTCGTTCTGATGGATGTTCCAGCCGAGCAGCCGCGGCACGACGACCGCATGACCGAGGCTGGAGATGGGGAACAGCTCGGACGCTCCCTGGAGAAGTCCGAGCACGATCGCCTGGAAGTAACTGATCGGGTCGTGCATGGGTGCTAGGGGTGAGCGGCCGCCTCGCCGCGCGTGATCGGATCGGGGACCTGCTGTGGCAACCGCGCCCCCAGCCTGGAACGCGCCCAGAATGCGGGGGCTCGGAACGAACACCTGAGTGGATCTGGCGGCGTCCGAGCCGGCGCAATGATAGCCGTGCGGCCCCCGGCGCGGCCCCACCTCGGTTCCCGCCGCCGCGGGCCCGAGCGCCATCAGGCACGATGCAGGCATGCCGCCTGCGCGAGTTCGTCACCGCCGCAGCGCCCTCGGCTCCGTCTGCGCGCTCGCCGCGGTGCTGTGCGGCTGCGGCCTGCAGGTGGCCTCACCGGACCTGTTCGCGCTCACCCGGACCGGCCCGGGGCCGAAGCTGAGGATGGTGGTCAACGATTCCGGCACGATCAGCTGCAACGGGGAGCCGGCCAAGGAACTGTCGGACACGCTCCTGCTGCAGGCGCGGAGCCTCGCCGCCACGCTCGCCACCGACGCCCAGAACAACCTCCGCCTCGCGCGCTCCGGCCAGAGCGTGTTCTCCTACACCATCACGCTCGAGCAGGGCACGGTCCTGTTCAGCGACACCTCGGCGCACGGGCGCTCGGAGCTCACCGAGGCCGAGGCGTTCGCGCTGGCGGCGGCGCGCGGCGTGTGCGGCCTGCAGTCGTAGTAGTGGTCGCCGGTCAGCCGAATCTGACCTTGCCGTTCGACTTCGCCCGCGCCTCGGCGCGATCGACGAAGTCCAGGCGCTTCAGCGCTGCGCGGAAGAGCCGCGTGACCAGGCGCAGGCGCGCGTTCTCGGAGCGCAGGTCCAGCAGTCCCTGCTTGGCGTCGAGCCCGAAGTCGACGGTGGCCGCCATCGCGTAGGCGCTCATCTCCTCGAGCTCCTCCGGATCGGGGTCCTGGTCGGTCGCGCGGCGGACCAGGTCCGCGTAGACGCCGCGCGCGGTCGCGGCCAGATCGGCCTCCGTGTCCTCGGGCTTGTCCTCGATGAACTCGATCACGCCGGCCGGGTAGGGCAGATGCCCCTGGCGCTGCACGACCCTAAATGGGCGCGTGCCCCGCGTCAGCAGGTTCATCCGGCCGTCGTCCATGCGCTCGAGCACACGCTCGATCTCGCACGCGCATCCAATCTCCTTGAGACCGTCGTCGGACATCCACAGGACGCCGAACTCGCGCTCCTCGCGCAGGCATTCGTCCATCATCGTCTTGTAGCGGTCCTCGAAGATGTGGAGCGGGATCAGCTCCCCGGGCAGTGCGACGAGGCCGAGCGGAAACAGCGGAAAGTCTTGCGAGAGGCGGCCGGGCACCCTGTTCAGTCTAGGGTGGCACCAAGCAGCCGGCGGAGCAGGGCGGGCGCTGAGCCTCAGACGAGGATGCCGCGGCCGGCGAGGTTGACCAGGCGGGCCAGCGTGCGCTCGGACTCGGCCAGCAGTCTGGGGTGCTCTCGCAGCCTCCAGAACAGCGCCGCCTGGTCCCAGGCCGCCCGGCGCGCACCGTGGATGCCCCACATCGACAGGGCGTCGTCGACGTTGCCGAGCGCCCGATCGACGGCCCCGACCACGCCGACGGAGATCCAGGACTTGATCTTCCCCTCGACGTGCTTGAGCGCGTCGTTGACGCGGAAGAAGTCGCGCTGGTAGGGACAGTCGGCGAACGGCTCGACGGCCTGCTCGGTCGCGGTCGTGATCACGGCGAGCGGAAGGTCGTGGTTGATGTGGGCATTCATGCCGGCGAGCGCGAACTGGATCGGGGTGATGTGGGTTCGCCTGCGGTGCTCGAACAGGGGTGCCCACGCCGTCGGGCACTCGGCGCCCGTGCCGACGGCATCGAACGCCTCGAGGTACAAGTTCGCGAAGGTGACGTCGAGTGCATCGAGAAAGACGGGCGCCTCGAACGTGGTCGAGGCGAGCGTGTCGCGGATCTCCCGGGTGACGTTCAGGTAGAGGCGGTTGAAGTAGCCGACGCCGTCGCCGGGGGACAGCGTGGCCTCGATCTCCTCCATCCGTGCGATCACTGCGCCGATCGACGCCGCTGCGGCCGGAGACTGGTCGGGCGACACTACGTCCTGCGTGCCGTGATCAGCAGGTTGTAGAAGATCGCCGGTGGCATCATCGGCTCGAATAGGCTCCCGTCGAGCCGCTGCAGCATCAGGTACCCGTGGTAGGCGTAACGGCGCCAGGTCATCGGCACATCGTCGGGATCGGCCGTCGCTTCGAGTGCACGGTTGAACCAGCCGAACCAGTTGGCGACCAGCTCTTCGCCCCGGACCTGGACGTCCTCGAAGCCGGCCCGGCGGGCGTGCCGGGCCAGGTCGCCGGGGCTGAAGGCGTGGATGTCGACGCAGCGCTCGAGCTCGTGGTCAACCTGGTCGGCGGAGCCGGCGGCGGCCGGCGGCGGCGCCGCGTCGGCGCGGATCAGCCGCCGCCACAGCGGCGCGATCGCGGTCGCGCCGCGCTTCGGGACCGAGGCCAGGCGGTCGCCGAATCGCGACGGCTCGCCCGCGAACACGATTCGCCCGCCGGGCCGGAGCACGCGACGGAACTCCGCGAACGCGCGCCGCAGGTCGGGCAGGTGATGGAGCACCGCGTGGCCGAGCACGAGATCGAAGCTCGCGTCCGGGAACGGCAGCGACTCGGCGTCGGCGCGTGCCGTCCTGACGTTGAGGCCCAGGCGCTCGGCGTTGGCCCCCAGGGTCGTGACCATGCCGGGCGAGATGTCGGTGCAGGTGGCTTCGAGCACGATGCCGGCCTGGAGCAGATTGAGGCTGAAGTAGCCGGTGCCGGCGCCGATCTCCAGCGCGCGCTCGTAGCCCCGGTCGAGCTCGGATCCGACGAGCTTGCGCAGCTTGCCGAGCACCTGAGCCTGGCCGATTGCGCCGAAGTCGATACCCCACTTGGAGTCGTAGCTCGAAGCGGCGACATCGTGGTATCTCGTGTTGACGTCGCGGATCTCGTCCGCACTGCGAAGCGCCTCCATGGCGCGCCGCACAATACCCTGTCCTGCCGTGCCATTGAACGAGCACGTTCAGCGTGACCAGCCGACGGGCGTACCGCCGCTGGCGCTCACGGGTGAGCGAACCCTGCCCGACATCCCGGCCGAGAACTACTGGTACCGCCGCCATCTGGCGGTGTACGAGTGGATCGGCGCCCGCGTCGCCGGCCTGCGCGTCCTCGACATGGCCTGCGGCGAGGGCTACGGCTCGGAGCTGCTCTCGCGTTCGGCCGCTGCGGTCCTCGGCGTCGACGCCAACCCCGAGGCCCACGAGCACGCCCGGCTGCGCTACGTGCGCCAGAACCTGGGGTTCGAGCGCAACCTCGTCGAGTTGCACGGCAGCCCCGGCGAGTACGACGCGGTCGTGTTCCTGCAGACGATCGAGCACGTCCAGGACCCCGTCGCGGTACTCGAGCATTTCCGCACCATCCTCGCCCCCGGCGGCATCGCCTTCATCTCGACGCCGAACGTGCTGAGGCTCGCGCCGGCGGGGGCGGACAAGTCCGACAATCCGTGGCACCTGAAGGAGTACCGGGCGGACGAGTTCAGCGAGCTCTGCACGACGGTGTTCGATCACGTCGAGCTGCTCGGCCTCTTCCACGCTCGCAAGCTGCGCCTGCACGAGCTCGCGCTCAGGCTCGGCTGGGATTCGGTGCACAAGCGGCTGGGGATCACGGGCGCGTTCTATGACCGCTTCACGCCGGCGATCGCCGCGAGCGACTTCGCGCTGCGCTCCGCGGCGCTCGACTCCGCGCTCGATTTCGTCGCCGTGTGCCGTCGATGAGCAGCACGGCGGCGCAGCGGCGCGGCGGCGAGCTGGCCATCGTCCTGCACACGCACATGCCCTACGTCGAGGGCTACGGGACCTGGCCCTTCGGTGAGGAGTGGTTGTGGGAGGCGATCGCCACGTGCTACCTGCCGCTGCTCGATGTGCTCGCCCGGGCTCCGATCACCCTGTCGCTGACCCCGGTGCTGTGCGATCAGCTCGAGGCGCCGGGGGCGATGGAGCGCTGCGTCACGTTCCTCCGCGAGGTGAGGAAGGAATCGCATCGCCGCGACATCGAGGCCTTTCGCGCCTCGGCGCAGCCCAAGCTGGTGGCGGAGCTCGAGCGTTCGGCGGCCCAGTACGCCGCGGCGGCCGACCGGCTCGAGGATCTCGGCGACGACCTGCTGGCGGCCTTCGCGCCGTACGTGAGCTGGACCTCGGCCGCCACCCACGCCGTGCTCCCGCTGCTGGCCACCGACGCGGGCGCCGCGATGCAGGTCCAGACCGGGATCGCGTCGCACCGGCGCCGGTTCGGAAACTGGCACGGCGGGTTCTGGCTGCCCGAGTGCGCACATGCGCCGTGGCTCGATCCGCTGCTCGAGGAATCTGGCGCCCGGGCGACGTGCGTCGAGCTGACCGAGATGTTCGGGCTCGGCTCGCCGCGACACCTGCACCCGCTCGTGTCCGACGACGGTCCTGTCCTGTGGCCGATCGACCGCCAGACGATGTCGCTGGTGTGGAGCGAGGCGGGCTACCCCGCCGCTCCGGACTACCGCGACTATCACGGCCTCACCTTCCACCAACACCACGCGTGGTGCAACGAAGGCACGCCCTATGACCACGCGGTGGCGATGGCGATGGTGCGCGAGCACGCCGCCGACTTCGTGCGGCGCGTCGGCGAGCGGGTGCGGGACGGCGGCGTGTGCGTGTGCCCCCTTGACACCGAGCTGCTCGGGCACTGGTGGTACGAGGGCGTCGACTGGCTGCGCGAGGTGATCGAGGAATGCGCGCGGCAGGGCCTCGGGCTGACCACGCTCGACGACGCCCTGGCCACCCATGAGCCGGAGCCCGCGCCCGAGCACCTGCCCACGACGAGCTGGGGCGAATCGGGCGATCTGAGCACCTGGAGCGGCCCCGCGGTCGCCGATCTGGCCTGGCAGGCGCGCTCGGCCGAGCTGCGCACGATCGCCGCCGGGACCGACGCGCCGGTGCGCGCGGTGCGCGAGCTGCTCGCGCTGCAGGCCAGCGACTGGGCCTTCCTGGCCGCGCGCGGCGGGGCCGGCGAGTATCCGCGCGAGCGAGCCGCGGGCCACCTGCGCGCGCTCGACCAGGCGCTGGCGGGCGCCGTCAGCGACGGCGCGGTGCGGAACCTCGCGCCGGATCTCTGCGGACGTCTGTACTGATCGGGCGGGGCCGCCGCGGCCTCGCCGAGCGAAGCGCGGTTACTCCCAGCGGAACGTCCGCGGCGTGGCGCGGATCCGGATCACGCGTGCCGGGACGCCGGCCACGACAGCGTCGTTGGGCACGTCACGCGTGACCACGGCGCTGGTCCCGATCACGGAGTTGTTTCCCACCGACACGCCTCGCAGCACGCACGCGCCGTAACCGATCCACACGTTGTGGCCGATCTCGACGTTGCGCTTGTAGATCCCCTGCTCGCGGATCGGCCGCTCGACCTCGACGACCCCGTGATCGAAGTCAATCATCATCACCCGGTCGGCGATGATGCACTCGCGCCCGATCGAGACCCGCTGATAGGCGGAGATCGTGCATTCCTGCCCGAGCACCGACTTGGCGCCGATCGAGACCTCGCCCTCGTGGGCGCGCACCTTGCAGCCGTGACCGAGCCATGACCAGCGTCCGAGCGTCACGGTGGCGTCGCGGCCGATCTCGAACTTGACCCCGGGGCAGACGAAGCACAGTCCGTCGGTGCGCAGGCGCCCGCGCCAGCGCAGCTTCAGCCACGCCCAGCGCGCGACCAGCGGCACATAGGCCCACCGGAACATGCTGTGCGCCCGCGCGAAGCGCAGGAACGCGAGTGGGCCGCCCTGAAGCGGGGGCGGGGGTGTCCGGAGTGTCGGCGGTGTATAGGGCCGACGCCGCGTGGATAACTGCACCCCGGGATCGTAGGGCTAACCGTCATCGATCAGCCCCTCCAGCGGTCCCAGCAGCCGGCGCGAGCGTCGCGACACACCGGGCAGCTCCAACAACCGCTGGGTCGCCGGCGCGCCGGCGCGCCGGCGCGCGAGCGGCGTGCTCTACACGGTCCTTCGCTGGCGCCGGCCGTCGACCGCCGGGGCGGGCTGGCATGATTGCGCGACTTCATGGCCGCACCCGACGAGACCCTGACCGAGCGCCTGCTGGCCGGTGACAAGCGGGCCCTGGCCCGCGCGATCTCGCTCGTCGAGGATGACGACCCGGAGGGCTGGGCGCTCATCAGCGAGGTCTATCCGCGCACGGGACGCGCCGCCATGATCGGATTCACCGGGCCGCCCGGGGTGGGCAAGTCGACGCTGCTGAGTGCCCTGACGAAGCTCGAGCGCGAGTGCGGCCGCTCGGTCGCGGTGCTGTCGATCGACCCGTCCTCGCCGTTCACCCACGGCGCGCTGCTCGGCGATCGGATTCGTTTGAGCGAACATTTTCTGGACCCCGGTGTGTTCATACGCTCGATGGCCAATCGCGGCGCACTCGGCGGTCTCAGCGAAGCGGCACTGCAGGCCGCCCTGCTGATGGATGCCTCCGGGCGCGACGTGGTGCTGCTGGAGACGGTCGGTGTCGGCCAGGCCGAGGTCGACATCATCGATCACGCGGACACGGTGGTACTCGTGTTGATGCCGGGCTCGGGCGACTCGATCCAGGCCCTCAAGGCCGGCGTGATGGAGATTCCCGACGTGATTGTCGTCAACAAGGCCGACCATCCCCTCACCGACACGATGGTCAGGGAGATCCGCGGTGTGCTGGCACTCGGTCCCCGTGAGGGCTGGCAGGTGCCGATCGTCCGCACCGAGGCGGTCCGCGGCGAGGGCGTGCCCGAGCTGGTGGAGAAGCTCACCGAGCACCGGGCCTACATCGAGGGCGAGGGCACGCTCCGCGAGCGCCGCCGCCGCAACCTGATGAACGAGGTGCTGGCGCTCGCCACCTACCGCATGCGTCGCGAGCTCGAGGCGTCGCTGCGCGAGGACGACGAGATCAAGGAGCTGCTCGATCGCGTCGTCAGCCGCGAGCTTGATCCGGCCGCCGCCGCGGCGACGATCCTCGAGCGGGCTGCCGTGAGGACGAGAGGGTGAGGGGTTGGCCGAGGCGCTGAGCACGCCGTTCCTCGTCGCCGCGCTCGTGCTGTGCGCCGCCGGCGTCGCGAAGCTGCCGGCGCCGGCGCCGGCGATGCGGGCGCTCGCGGGGGCGGGCCTACCGGCCCGCGCCACCCTGGTGCGCGCGTTCGCCGCCCTCGAGCTGGCGCTCGGGCTGTGGGCCGGGCTGGATCCGTCGCGGCCGGCCGCCGCCGCCGTGGCCGGCGCGTTCCTGATCCTGGCCGGTGTGGCCACGCTGCTGGCTCGGCGCGCCTCGTCGTGCGGCTGCTTCGGCGACCGCGAGGCGCCGGCCTCGGCGCTGCAACCGCTGGTGAGCGTGGCCCTGGCGGCGATCGCCGCGGCGGCGGTGCGGTGGCCGCCGCACGGGCTCGGCTGGGTGCTCCAGCGTCCGCCGGCGACGGCCGCCGCGCTCCTGCTCGGCGCGGCCGGCGCGGCCTACGCGACTGTCCTCGCCTACACCGAGCTGCCCGCCGCCTGGCGCGCCTGGAGCCCGCAATGAGGGGCGGCCGCAACATCACCGAACGGATGGCGCAGTCGCTCGGCTCGCTGCTCGACCGGCGCCTGTCCCGGCGCGGCGCGATCGCCAAGGCCGCGGTCGCCGGCTCGGCCTTCGCCGTGGCGCCGGTCCGCTACCTGGTCCGCCCCGGGACCGCCATGGCCGTGATCTCGCCGGGCAGCAACTGCCCGCCGGGCAGCAGCTGCAACGACGGCTACACGGCGTTCTGCTGCGAGATCGAGCACGGCCGCAACGTCTGCCCGACCGGCGCCTACGTGGCCGGCTGGTGGAAGTGCACCAGCTACAAGGGACACGGTCTGTGCCACGCCGAGGGCGTGCGCTACATCCTCGACTGCAACCGCGTTCCGGGGCATGGCTTTCCCGGTGGCTGCCAGTGCGCGAACAACGACTGCAACAATCGGCGGGTGGCCTGCAACCTGTTCCGCTACGGGCAGTGCAACACGCAGGTGGCGACCACGACCGAGGTGGTGTGCCGGCTCGTGATCTGCCAGCACCCGGCGACCGTGAGCGGCCTGGGATGCAACGCGACCGAGATGATCGACGACAACACCTGCGCCCACGAGGGCGGCTGCCTCGAGGGCCTGGCCGTGCCGCTGCCCGGCGGAGCGGGGGCGTGATGGTCGCGCTGGTGGCGATCGAGACGGTCCTGCTGGTCCTGCTCGTGGTGCTCGTCGCCGGCCTCCTGCGCAGCCACGCCGAGATCCTGCGGCGCCTGGGCCCGGCGGGCGAGGCCGGATCGCACGCTCCGCCCGCAGCGCCGAGCGCAGCGTGGGCCCGAGGCACGCAGGCCGCCGACGTGGCCGGCGCGACGCCCGAGGGGGATCCGGTCCGCCTCGCCTTCGAGGGCCGCGGCTCACGTCCGACCCTGCTCGCCTTCCTCACCAGCGGCTGCGGCACCTGCGCGGGCTTCTGGGCCGACCTCGGCCGGACCGGCGACGCCGAGCGGGCGCTGCCGGCGGAGATCCAGACGGTGATCGTCACCCACGGCGCCGAGCGGGAGAGCCCCTCCCGCCTGCGCTCGCTGGCCACCGGGGACGTGCCCGTCGTGATGTCCTCGCAGGCCTGGGAGGACTACGAGGTCCCCGGCTCGCCGTATTTCGTGCTCGTCGACGGCGGCGTCCGCGGCGAGGGCGTGGCGACCACGTGGCCTCAGCTGGCCTCGATGGTGGCCGATGCGATCGCCGACGAGCGGATGGTCGTGGCCCGCGAGGCGAGCGTGCGCGGGCGCGATCGCGGCGTCGATGAGAAGCTGGCGGCGGCGGGCATCACCCCCGACCATCCGAGCCTCTACCCGGGGTCATGACCGGGCTGATCGTGCTCGGCGCGATCACTGCGGTGATCGGCGCCGTCAGATCGACCTGGTCGCCCTGAGGCGAATCGATGCTCGCGAGCATCACTCCGCTCGGAGAGCGGGGCCGCCAAGCGACGTGGGGGATCACGGTCACGTTCTTCCTGTTCGGTGCCACCACGGCCGCGGCCGCGGCCGGCGCCTTGGCCGGCGCGCTCGGCGGCCTGCTGCTGCCGGCGCTGGGATCCCACGGCCGCTTTGCCGCCCTGGCGGTGGCGCTGCTCGCCGCGATCGCCCTCGACGCCGGCGGTGCCCGGGTCCCGGGCCCGCGGCGCCAGGTCGACGAGCGCTGGCTCGACGAGTACCGCGGCTGGGTGTACGGAGCCGGATTCGGCGCCCAGCTCGGCCTCGGCTTCACGACCATCGTCTCGAGCGCGGCCACGTACGTCGCCCTGATCGCCGCGGCGCTCACCGGGGAGGCGGTCGCCGGCGCGCTCGTGTTCGGCTGCTTCGGTGCCGTGCGCGGGCTCAGCCTCCTGGCCGCGGCTCGCGTGCAGCGGCCCGATCAGCTCGTCGCTCTCCATGCCGCGCTGCTGCGCTGGCAGCGGCCCGTGACCCGTGCCGGCATCGCCGTCCTCGGCGCGGTCCTTGTGCTGGCGAGCGCCGGAAGCCTCGCGTGAGCACGCGGGCGGGCGCGCCGTCCACGCTCGAGGCCCATGGACTCCGGATCGAGCTGCCCCGGGGCTGGAGCGGTCGGCTGTTTCGCCGCGCGGGAACCGTCGCCACGTTGCACGCAGGCAACTTCGCGCTGCCGTTGCGCGACGGGGAGTTCGGCGACGGCAGCACGGCGGCGATGCCGGCCGGGGGCGTGTTCCTCGCCCTCACCGAATACGCGACCGGGACCGGCCTCGTGCCCGGCCGGGGGCTGTTCGCGGCCAAGCGGATCCCGCTGCCGCTCGATCCGACGCAGCTCGGCCACGACCGCCTCGCCCACCCGCGTCCAGGCCAGGTCGGGATGCAGCACTTCTTCACCTCCTCCGGACGCCCGTTGTGCCTGTACGTGGTGCTGTGCGGCGACCGCTCCGGCCGCCGTCGGCAGCTCGCGGTGGCCAATCACGTGCTCGGCTCGCTGCGCGTCTCGGCGCCACCGCCGGCGCGCTAACGTCCGGCGCCATGCAGCTCCGTGCTCTCGTGACGTTCCTGCGGGACAACCCCCAAGCGGCGATCCTGCTGGCGATCTGCCTGATCCTCGGACTGGGCACGCTGATCGCGGTCATGATCAGCATGGCGACCTCGCACTCCAGCGGCGTCAGCGCCGGCGGCACCTCCGACGGCGGCGTGATCATGCTCATGCAGCTGCTCTGAGCCGCGCTCCGAGCGGCCGTGGCGGTCAGCCGCCGCGGGTCGGTGCGGAGGCCTCGAGCAGCAGATTCGCCACGTGCTCGGGTTCGTCCCACATCGGGACGTGGCCGCACCCCCGCAGCACCCGGTTGTGGACCGCCGGGGGCAGGTACGCGGGACGGGCGACCAGGCGGTCGTGCTCGGGCCAGGCCAGCGTGACCGGAGCCCGCACACGCTCGAGTCCCCGGAACGTGGCCGCGCGCATCGCCGCGTTGGTGGCGACGAAGCCCGGCGCGGTCGCATAGGCGCGCACGAGATGGGCCGCGGCGGCCGGTGGCACCCGGTCGGGGCGCGCGACGACCGAGCCCAGCAGAGCACGGCGGCCGGCTGGCCAGCGCGCCACCAGGGGCACCGCGGGAAGCGCGCCGCGGGCCAGCCGTCGGGCGATCCCGGTCTTCGGGCCGAGCGGGTCGGGCCACAGGCCCGCGGGGGCGATCGCGCCGACCGATCGGGCCCGCCCGGCCAGCCCAAGCTCGAGCGCGACCCAGCCGCCGAGCGAGTTCCCCGCGACGTGCGGCCGGCCGATGCCGAGCCCGTCGAGGAAGCGCGCGACCGCCTGCGCGAGAGCGCTCGGCGTCGGCGTGCCGGGCAGCGGCGGCGACTCGCCGAAGCCGGGCAGATCGAGCGCGATCACGTCGCGATCGCGGCCGAGGCGCTCGCGCACCGGTTCCCACACCCGGCGGTCACCGCCGAGTGGATGGATCAGGACCAGCGGCGTTCCGGCGCCGGCGCGGTCGTAGGCGATCGTCATGAGCGGATGAGGGTCGGGATGCAGGGCACGCAGGCAGATACGGGCGGAGCCCGCGTCGCGGATCATCGCCGCAATATGGTTCCGCCGATGAAAGCCATCCAGATCGTCGAGGTCACCGGCCCGGAGACCGCACTGCGGTGCTCCGAGCTGCCCGCCAAGGGCCTGGGGGCCCGGGGCGTCAGCCCGGCACGCCGCCGGAGCCGGCGCCGAGCAGATGGCCGTGGTAGTCGGCGGCGTCGTGCCCGAGCACGCTGAAGCAGCGCGTGAGGTTCGTACGCGAGCGGTTGGTGTAGCTGGCGCCCAGGCGGGTGGCGGTCGGGTGTGATCCCGGGGTCGCCGCCGTGATCCGGAGGGTGATCGTGAACGGGACGAGTTCGCCGCGGGGGTACGTCTTCGTTCCGCACCGCAGCGGGGCATAGAAGTGCCCCGACCCGGTGTAGGAGCCGGGGCTCCGGCGCCGGAGCGTGAGCGTGTCGCGGCCGCTGCCACGGGTCCGCACGAGGACGGCGCTGCTGCACGTCCCCACCGGACAGGGCGCGATGAAGGTCCAGGTCCGCAGAACTGTCCGGCCGACGCGCTCGCCCGGGATCCGCGTGGCCGCGGACACCCGGCCGGCCATCAGGAACATGCCCTCCAGCCTGGGCCCGGAGGGCACGGGAACCGCGATCGCCGGCACCGCGCCGAGCGTCGCCGCGGCCGCCAGCGCGCCCACGATCGCGGCGCTCGCCGGCCCGGGCCGGCCCGGCCGGGCGTTCACGCGCCCAGCGCCCGCGCGATGACCATCTCCTGAATCTCGTCGGTGCCTTCGCCGATCGTCAGGATCTTCGCGTCGCGGTAGAAACGGCAGATGGGGTACTCCTCGATGTAGCCGTAGCCGCCGTGGATCTGGACCGCCTCGTCGGCGGCATGCACGGCGAGCCGGCCGCTCTTCAGTTTGGCCTGTGCCGCGGTCAGCGTGAAGTTGCGGCCCAGGTCCTTGAGGAACGCCGCCTTGTAGACGAGCAGTCGCGTGGCCTCGATCTCGGTCGACAGGTCCGCGAGCTTGGACTGGATGGCCTGGAAGCGCGAAATCGGCCGGCCGAACGCCCGCCGCTCCTTGGCGTAGGCCAGCGCCTGATCCAGCGCCCCCTGGGCGAGGCCGATTCCCATCGCCGAGACGCCGATCCGGCCGATGTCGAGGATGTGCAGGAACTGCGCCAGCCCACGGCCGCGGAATCCGAGCACGTTCTCAGCCGGCACGCGGCAATCGCTGAACGTGAGCGGCCGCGTGTCCGAGGCGTTCCAGCCCATCTTGCGGTACGGCTCTCCCGGCTCATAGCCGGGCGTGCCGTTGGGCACGAGCAGGTTGGAGATCTCGCGATCGGGTCCGGTCACCGCCGTGATCACGACCACCCCGGAGATCTTCGTCCCGGCGTTGGTGATGAATTGCTTGGAGCCGTTGATCACCCATTCGCCGTCCTCGAGCACCGCCCGGGTCTGCGTGTTGCCGGCGTCGGAGCCCGCCTCGGGTTCGGTGAGCCCGAACGCCCCGAGCAGCTCTCCGCGGCACAGGCGCGGCATCCACTCCTGCTTCTGCTCCTCGGATCCGAACACGTGGATCGGCTGCGTCCCCAATGAGGTGTGGGCGCACAGCGTGATCGCCACCGACGAGTCGACCCGGGCGAGCTCCTCGACGGCGAGCGCGTAGGCCAGCGAATCGCCTCCCGCGCCCCCGTACCGCTCCGGAAAGGGGATGCCCATCAGGTCGAGCTCGCCGAGCTTGCGCACGATCTCGTAGGGGAACGACTTGGTCCGGTCGAGCTCCTCGGCCACAGGGGCGATCTCCTGCTCGGCGAAGTCCCGCACGGTCGCCCGCAGGAGCTTGTGATGGTCAGCGAGATCGAAGTTCATGCCGGGATTGTCACGATTGGCGCCGCCGGACGCGAGAACCGGTCGGGCGCTCAGCCGTGGCGCGCGGGGGCTCAGCCCTGGCGCAGCAGGTCGACCAACAGCCGCACGCCCCACCCTGTCCCGCCCTTGTCGAGATAGGGCCGCCGCCCGTTCCACGCCGTCCCCGCGATGTCCAGGTGGGCCCACGGCGTCTCGCCCGCGAAGTGATGCAGGAACTCGGCCGCGGTGATCGAGGAGGCCTCGCGGCGCTCGGTCAGGTTGGTCAGCTGCGCGTAACGGCCCTTGACCATCTCGGCGTACTCGCGGTGCAGGGGCAGGCGCCAGACCAGCTCGCCGGAGCGCTCCGCGGCGGCCGTGACCGCGGCGGCGAGGTCCTCGTCGTTGCTCAGCAGGCCCGCGTGCACGGAGCCGAGCGCGACCACGATGCCGCCGGTCAGCGTCGCGATGTCGACCAGCCGCCCGGCGCCGGCCCGGATCGCGTAGGCGATGCAGTCGGCCAGGACCATCCGCCCCTCGGCGTCGGTGTTGTTGACCTCGATCGTGGTTCCGTCGATCGCGGTGACGATGTCGCCGGGCTTGACCGCGGTGTCGCCGGGCAGGTTCTCGGTCGCCCCGATCACGCCGAGCACGCGCACCGGGGCCGCCAGCCGCGCGAGGGCCCCGATCGCCTCGATCACGGCGGCGCCGCCACACATGTCGAACTTCATCTCCGCCATACTGGCCGCGGGCTTCAGCGACAGGCCCCCGGAGTCGAACGTGACCGCCTTGCCGATCAGGCCCAGGACGGCCTCACCGGCGCCGGGGCCGGCGTACGCGATGCGGATCAGCCGGGCCTCCTGGGCGGAGCCCTGGGCGACGGCGGCGAAGGCACCCATGCCGGCGTCGCGGATCGCCGCCTCGTCGAGCACCGCGACTGTGACCCCGTCGAGAGTGCGGCCCATGCCCTCGGCGTACTCGGCGAGCACCGCCGGGGTGAGGTCGTTGGCGGGTGTGTTGGCGAGGTCACGAGCCCGGTTCTGGGCCTCGGCGATCACCGCGGCCACCTCCGCCGGCCCCGAGACGTCGTGGTGCGCGCTCAGCAGCAGCGTGGCGACGCTCCGGCTCTCGTCGGGCTCGGTGGTGGGCTTGTAGCGATCGAAGCGGTAGGCGTGCAGGAGCGTGCCCTCGACGATGCCCGCGACAATCGGATCAACGACGTGATGCGGCACCTCCCAGCACAACGTCACGGCGCCCAGCTCCCGGGCGCGGCCGTGGGCGAGCGCGGCGACGGCGCGAGCCCGCTCGGCGTCGAACGCCCCACGCTCGCCGAGCCCGGCGATGATCCACCGCCGGCCCGCGGCGTGGGTGACGGCGAGACGCTTGAACGCCCGCCTCGCCTCGCCGGAGTCCAGCAACGCCTGCAGCGCGGCATCGGGGACATCGTGGGCGATGTTCTCGCTCTCGAACACGCCGATGACGATCGTGTCGGCCTCGGTGGAGAGGGGGCTTTCGGTGGTGGCTCGGACGTTCATGCCGGCGACCCTACCAGTGGTCGCCGTTCCCGTCGCGGCCGGCCCGGGGCGACGTGATCATTAGGATTGAGGGGTCTGCGCGCCCACGACCCCGGAGTCATCACCGATGCCGAAAACTGTCATCCTCGCCGCCGCCCGTACGCCGATCGGGAAGCTCGGCGGAGGCCTGGCCTCCCTCGATGCGACCGAGCTCGGCGCCACCGCGATCAAGGCCGCGCTCGAGCGCGCCGATGTGTCGGGGGAGCAGGTCGACCACGTCGTCATGGGGCAGGTGCTCCAGGCCGGCCAGGGCCAGATCCCCTCACGCCAAGCCCAGATCAAGGCCGGTATCCCCACGGAGGTCTCCTCGGAGACGATCAACAAGGTGTGCGCCTCGGGGATTCGCGCCGCCGGCATTCTCGATGCGGCGATCCGCGCCGGCGACCTCGAGGTCGGCGTCGGCGGCGGCATGGAATCGATGTCCAACGCCCCCTACCTGCTCAAGCAGGTCCGCTTCGGCCTGCGCATGGGCGACGGCAAGGCGATCGACGCGATGATCAACGACGGGCTCACGAACCCGTTCTCGGGCAAGCACATGGCCCAGGAGGCCAGCGAGGTGGCCGCCGAGCTCGAGATGACCCGCCCGGACATGGACCGGTGGGCGCTGCGCTCCCACCAGCTCGCGGTTCGCGCGACCGATGAGGGGCGCCTGCCCGAGGAGATCGTGCCGGTCACGGTCAAGGGGCGCAAGGGCGACACGGTCGTCGAGATCGACGAGGGCCCGCGGCGCGAGACCGATCTCGAGACGCTGGCCAAGCTGCCGCCCATCTTCATCAAGGACGGCTCGCACACGGCGGGGAACTCTCCCGGCGTCAACGACGGCGGCGGGGCCATGGTCCTGGCCAGCGACGAGTGGGCCCAGCGCAACGGCAAGCCGGCGCTGGCCACGATCGTGGCGCAGGCGCAGGTCGCTGACGACTTCCCCTATCTCGCCCGTACGCCGGCGCTGGCGGCCCGCAAGGCCCTGGACCGCGCCGGGCTCACGGCTGATCAGATCGACCTGTGGGAGATCAATGAGGCGTTCGCGTCGGTGACGCTGAACTCGATCCGGATGCTCGGGATCGACGAGGACAAGGTCAACGTCAACGGCGGCGCCGTGGCGCTCGGGCATCCGATCGGAGCCTCCGGCGCGCGGATTCTCGGGACGCTCGTGTACGAGTTGCGCCGCCGCGGCGGCGGTCTCGGTTGCGCGGCGATCTGCTCCGGTGGTGGCCAGGGCGATGCCGTGATCGTGGAGGTTCATGGGGGCTGAGGCCCCGCCAGAAAGCCCCGCCCGGTCAGCCGCCTTCTTCGATCTGGACCGGACCCTGATGCAGGGGTCCTCCGCCTTCCAGTTCGGGCGGGCGGCGTACCGGGCCGGTCTGATGGGCCGCCGTCAGCTGGTGGCCGACGCCTGGGCCAACGTCCGCTTCCGGCTGCGCGGCTCCACCGACCAGGACACCGAGGCGCTGCGCGACCGCATCTCGGCCTCGCTCGAGGGAGTCCGCGTGCGCGACCTCGAGCGGCTCGGCGCCGACGTGCTGGCCGGGGTGCTGCCGCGGATCTATCCGCAGATGCTCGCCGTCGCCCACAAGCACCAGGACGCCGGCCGCCGCATCTACATCGTCACGGCTGCCTCGCAGGAGCTGGCCGAGCTGCTCGCGTTCGTGCTGCGCTTCGACGGCGCGATCGGCTCGCGGTTCTCGGAGGTCGTCGACGGGGTGCACACCGGCCGTCCCGCCGGGCGGTTCATCTATCGCACCGGCAAGGCGATCGCGATCGCCGAGCTGGCCGAGCGCGAGGGCCTCGACCTCGCGCACTCCTACGCGTACTCCGATTCCGAGTCCGATCTGCCGATGCTGCGGGCGGTCGGTCATCCCGTGGTCGTCAACCCGGACGCGGCGCTGACGCGGATCGCCCGCACCGAGGGCTGGGCGGTGCTGCGCTTCGAGCGCCTCGGGCGACGTCTGAAGGCGGGAGCGGCGCTCCTCGGCGCGGCGGCCGCCGGTGGAATCGGCAGCGCGGCCGTGGCGACGCGGGCACGCCGGGCGCAGCAGGATCGTGACCGGCGCCGGCCGTGGCGGCGCCGGGGCTCCTCTTAGGGGCCCCGGCTGACGACGAGGTTGATCTTGGTGCCGTTGCTGCGCTTGGCGCCGGAGCCCGGCCGGCTCGCGATCACCCGGCCGCCGGCACGGCCCGAGGACAGCGCCCGAACGCCGAGACCGTCGGCGACGAGACGGCTGATCAGCCGGCCGCCGATGACCCCCGGTCCGCCCGTGACGAATGTCCGCGGCACACCGCGGACGCTAGTCGATCGCCCGCTTCGCTACGATGCCGCGGCCTGCACGCGCACCCCGGTCCGCGCCTGCGCTCCCCTGATGTCCTCCTCAACCGAGAAGAAGATCCGCGTCGTCGTCGCGAAGCCCGGCCTTGATGGGCATGACCGCGGCGCCAAGATCATCGCCCGCGCGCTGCGTGACGCGGGCATGGAGGTCATCTACACGGGGCTGCACCAGACCCCGGAGCAGATCGTGGAGACCGTGATTCAGGAGGACGCCGATGCTGTCGGTCTGTCGATCCTCTCGGGCGCGCACATGACGCTCGTGCCGCGCGTCGTCGCGCTCCTGCGCGAGCAGGGCGTCGACGATGTCGTCGTCACCGTGGGAGGGACGATCCCCTCCGACGATGTTCCGGAGCTGAAGGCGCTGGGCGTGGCCGAGGTGTTCACCCCGGGCGCGCCGACGCAGGACATCATCGAGTTCATCCGCGGCGCGGTGCGGGGCTAGAAGTCCCGCCGGGCGGCCGGCGGAACGACGGTCGCAACTGGCCGATTGACGCGTCAGTCAACCGGTTAGAATCAAGGTCTGAAAGACGTCAGAGAGAGCCCGTAGAGCAGCTTATTTGAGGAGGCACTGTTGAAGATTTGCGTCCTGGTGAAAGAGGTTCCGGACGCCGCCGTCGAGAAGCGCATCGACCCCTCGACGGGGCGGATGGACCGCTCAGGGGAGAAGAACCTCAACCCCTATGACACCCATGCCATCGAGGCGGCGATGCAGCTGCGCGAGGGCGGAGCCGTACAGGTCGACGAGATCGTCGCGGTGACCATGGGCCCGGAGTCCGCGGTCCGCGCGCTGCACAAGGCGGTCTCACTCGGAGCCGACCGTTCGTTGCACCTGACCGACGGCACGCTGGCCGGCTCGGACGTCGCCGCGACCGGCTACGCGCTCTCGAAGGCGCTGGAGAAGGAGCAGCCCGACCTGGTCCTGCTCGGCCAGCAGTCCGATGACGGCGAGTGCTACACGGTCGGCGCCGTGGTCGCCGACTACCTGCAGATGCCCACGCTGACGCAGGTGATCAAGATGGACGTCGACGGTGGCTCCCTGCGCTGTGAGCGCCAGGCCGAGTACGGCTACGACACCGTGCAGGTGGAGATCCCGGCCGTGATCGCCGTCGGCGACGCGATCAACGAGCCCCGCTACCCGTCGCTGAAGGCGATCATGGGCGCGAAGAAGAAGCCGCTGGAGACCGTGGCCGGCGGCGACGTCGGCATCGACCCCTCGCAGGTCGGCCCGGAGGGCTCGCAGGTGCACTGCGGCGACTTCAAGGACCCGCCCGCCAAGGCGGCCGGCCAGATCATCGAGGACGAGGACACCGGCGAGACGGTCGAGAAGATCGTCGCCTGGCTCGACGAGAGGAAGCTGATCTAAGTGCCCGACGTTCTGACCTACGTCCTCCATTACGAGGGCTCCCTGAACAAGAACTCGCTCGGCGCCGTGTCCGAGGGCGCCGCCCGCGCCGCCGAGATCGGCGGCCAGTGTCATGCCGTCGTCGTCGGCGGCGACGACCTCACCGACGAGCTGCTCCAGACGCTCGGCAGCTACGGCGCGACAAAGGTCTTCCGTGCCAAGGGACCCGAGGGCCTCGCCCAGCCGGTGATCGACGTGATGGCCAAGGTGGTCGAGGAGAACGGGCACGGCTACGCGCTGTTCGGCGGCGGCCTGCTCGGGTTCGAGATCGGTGCCGGACTGGCTGCGCGCCTGAAGGCCGGCGTGACGATGGAGGTCACCGGAGTGCGGGCCGAGGACGGCAAGCTCGTCGCCGAGCGGCCGATCCTGGGCGACTCCAAGATCTCCGTCTCCCACTACAAGGGCTTCGGGATCATCATCGGCCGCATCAACGCGTTCGAGATCAAGCAGGCCGGCTCTGACTCGGCCGAGGTCGTCGACGTCGAGGCCGAGTTCTCGCCGTGGTCGACCAAGGCGACGATGGTCACGCGCGGTGAGCAGCGCGGCGCCGACGTCGACATCGAGGGTGCCGACATCCTCGTCGCCGGCGGACGCGGCCTCGGCAAGGCCGAGGGCTTCCAGCTCGCTGAGGATCTCGCCGCCGCGTTCGGCGGCAACAGCGCGGTGGCCGCGACCCGCGCGGTCGTCGACGCCGGCTGGTACCCCTACGCCGCGCAGATCGGCCAGACGGGCAAGACCGTCGCGCCGAAGCTGTACCTCGCGGCCGGCATCTCCGGCGCCATCCAGCACAAGGTCGGCATGCAGTCCTCGGAGAACATCGTCGCGATCAACAAGGACGCGAACGCTCCGATCTTCGAGTTCTCAGACCTCGGAATCGTCGGCGACCTGAACAAGATCCTGCCGAAGCTGACCGAGGCCGTGAAGGCGAAGAAGGGGTCGTAGCGCGATGTCCTCGAGTAACGGAAGCGGGAGACATCACGCTCCGAGCGAGTATCCGCCGCCGGTCGACTCCGTCAAGGAGTTCGTCAAGCACGGACTCGACCCGGAGGACGAGCTGATCGAGGTTGGCGTGGCGATCGTCGGCGGTGGCACCGCCGGCCTCGCCTGCGCCAACCGCCTGCTGGCGCTGCTCGGCGACGACCCCGAGCTGATGGAGAAGCTCGGGGAGGTGCCGGTCGCGGTGATCGAGAAGGCGAAGACCTGCGGTGGCCACATCATGTCCGGCGCGGTGATGCGCCCGGGTCCGCTGCAAGAGCTGTTCCCGGACATGTCGCGGGAGGACTGGCGCAAGGAGCGTTTCGCCTTCGGTGAGGTCACCAAGGAGTCGATCTACGCGCTGCCCAACGGGAAGATCAAGCTGCCGGTGCCGGTGTTCGCGGTGCCGAACTTCAAGAATCACGGCAACGAGGTCGTGTCGGTGGCGTCACTGGCGCGCTTCCAGCAGGCGAAGGCCGAGGAGGGCGGGGCCTACGTCCTGACCGAGACCTCGGCCACGCAGCTGATCGTCGAGGACGGTCGCGTCGTCGGCGTCCGCTCCGGCGACAAGGGCCGCGGCAAGGACGGCGAGCCGCTCGGCAACTTCGAGCCCGGCACCGACATCAAGGCCCAGGTCACCGTGCTGGCCGAAGGCTGCTGGGGCCACCTGACCGGGGCCGCGATCCGGGAGTTCGACCTTGCCGACGGCCGCGAACCGCAGGTGTGGGAGCTCGGGGTCAAGGAGATCTGGAAGGTCCCCAAGCCGCTCGATCGCGTGATCCACACCCTCGGCCCGTGGCCGCTGAAGCTGTCCTCCAAGTACGGCCAGGTCGGCGGCACGTGGCTGTATCCGATGAAGGACGAGAAGACGGGCGATGATCTCGTCAGCATCGGCTTCGTCGTCGACCTCGACTACGCCGACGCGACCACATCGGTCCACGACCTGCTGCAGAAGTTCAAGCTGCATCCACTGGTCAAGGGCATTCTCGAGGGCGGGGAGCGCGTCGCCTGGTCGGCCAAGGCGCTGCCCGGCGGCGGCTACTGGTCGATGCCGAAGCTGTCGATGCCGGGGGCGCTGCTCGTGGGCGACGCGGCTGGAATGGTCGACGCCGCGGCGCTCAAGGGCGTGCACCACTGCATCAAGTCGGGAATCCTGGCCGCCGAGGCGATCTACAACTCGCTCAAGAAAGGTGAGTCGCTGGAGTCCTACGAGCGGGCCGTGGAGGAGTCCTCGATCGGTCAGGAGCTCTACCAGGTCCGCAACGTCCGTCAGCCGCTCCAGAAGGGCTTCGTGAGGGGAGCGCCGCTGAGCGGGGCGTCGATCATGAGCAAGGGCAAGGTCCCGCGGGGACGCCTCGAGTGGCATCGCGGTGACGCGGTGCCGATGTTCGTCGGCAAGACGTCCGAGGGGTATCCCAAGCCCGACAACAAGTACACGTTCGACAAGCTCTCGAGCGTGTACATCAGCGGTAACGCCACCCGCGACGACGCGCCGAACCACATCCGGCTCCGCAAGCACGTGCCGCGCGAGATCGCCGAGACCTGGCGCTGGATGTGCCCCGCGGGCGTGTACGAGATCCCCGACGATGCCCCCGAGACGGGCCTGGTCGACGTGATCGTGAACTACACGAACTGCGTGCAGTGTGGAGCGATCACCGCCAAGGGCGGCCGGCTGACCCCGCCCGAGGGCGGCGACGGCCCGCTGTACACAATCGCCTGAGCGCCGGCCCGTGGTCGGTCCCGCCGGCCACGGGTACTGCCGAATGTCGCGCTCCAAGTGGAAACTTCGGGCGCCTTCCGTTGTTATGAAGGGCGTGAAGCGATTCGCCGCCATCGCGCCCGGGCTCGCGCTCGCCGTCCTGTCGAGCGTCGCCGCCGCGGCGCCGTCGTCCGGTGCGAGCGCCGTGCCTCCGCGCTCGCACCTGCGCAGTTTCGTGTGCCGGCGGGCCGTGGATCCGTTGCGACGGACGGTGTCGGTGACTGCCGTCATGCGCCCCGTTCCGGGCACGCTGCGGATGGCGGTTCGCTTCGACCTGCTCTCGCGCTCGCGGACCGGCGGCGCATTCAGCGCCGTCCGGGTCGGCGACCTCGGCACGTGGCTGTCGCCGATCGACCAGCCGACGCTCGGGCAGCGACCTGGGGACGTGTGGGTCATCAGCCACCCGGTCGCGGGGCTGGCGGCGCCCGCGACGTACCATTATCGCGTCGCATTCCGGTGGACCGGCGCCAACGGGCGCGTGCTCGCCACCCACACGCGCCAGACCGCGAACTGCTTCCAGCCTGAGTTGCGCCCCGACCTCCGGGTCAAGTCGATCACGGTCACGCCGAGCATCGGCAAACCCAGTCTCGACAGCTACGCGGCCGTGATCAAGAACGCCGGGGCCACCGGCGCCGGGCCGTTCACCGTCGAGTTCGCCCTGCCCGGCCGGATCGTCGACCGGACCGTGCGGCGGCTCGCCGCACACAGCACGCGGACGGAGACCTTCCAGGGTCCGCTCTGCAGTGCCACCTCGGACCCGACCGTGACGGTCGACCCGGCACACCGGATCCTCGACGTCAATCCGAACAACAACACCCTGCAGGCCACGTGTCCAGTCCCGTAGCGGTGGCGGCGGCGCTCGCCCGGGCCGGCCTGGGAGGCCGGGCCGGAGGGCCGCCCGGGGCGCTGGACACGGCTCGCTAGAATCCTCAGTCCATGAAGACAGACATCCATCCCGAATACGTCGATGCCCACGTGACGTGCACGTGCGGCAATGAGTTCATGACTCGCTCGACCCAGGCCGAGATCCACGTCGAGATCTGCTCCGCCTGCCATCCGTTCTACACCGGCCGGCAGAAGCTCGTCGACACCGGTGGTCGCGTCGAGCGCTTTCAGCGTCGTGCGGCCAAGGGCCGGCGCGCAGCTCGCGCGACCACGGGCGCCTAGGCGGCCGCAGTGGCGTCCGGCGGGCAGGACGGAAGCCTGGCCGCCACGCCGTCGGGCGAGCCCGCGGGCCCGCCGGCCGGATCGTCGGCCGGGCCCTCGCCAGAGGGCCGGCTGACCGCGACGCGGGACGCCCCCGTCGGCGGCCAGGCCGTGCTCGAGGGCGTGATGATGCGCGGCGTCTCGACCTGGGCGGTGGCGGTGCGCAAGCCGGCCGAGGACGAGCAGGCGCTGGGCGAGATCTCGGTCAAGTCGTTCCCGCTCGTGGCCTGGTCGAAGCGGCGGCGCGTCTACCGCTGGCCGGTCATCCGCGGCGTCGTCGCGCTGGCCGAGTCGCTGGGGATCGGACTGCGGGCGCTGGGGATCTCGGCCAACGCCCAGGTCCCCGGCGAGGACGAGGAGATCTCCGGCGGCGCCTGGGCCGGGACGGTGATCGTCGCCGTCGTGTTCGCGATCGGGCTGTTCTTCGTCGTTCCGGTCGGCCTGACCAGCCTGATCAAGGGGCAGTTGGGCTCCTCGGTCCTGTTCTGGCTCGTCGAGGGCGTGCTGCGGACCGGGATCTTCCTCGGCTATCTGGTGCTGCTCTCGCGCGTGCCCGACCTGCGACGCGTGTTCGAGTACCACGGTGCCGAGCACAAGGTGATCTCGTGCTACGAGGCCGAGGACGCGCTCACACCGGAGCGGGCCAAGCTCTACTCGCGGCTGCATCCGCGCTGCGGCACGAGCTTCCTGCTGATCGTGATGATCATGGCGATCTTCGTGTTCGCGCCGATCGGCCTGCCGGCCTGGTACATCCTCGTCGCCACCCGGATCCTGGGCGTGCCGCTGATCGCCGGCCTGTCCTTCGAGGTCATCAAATGGGCCGGGCGCAACCGACGCAAGCGCTGGGTCCAGGCGATCATGTATCCCGGACTGCAGCTGCAGAAGCTCACCACGCGTGAGCCCGACCTCGAGCAGCTCGCTGTGGCGATCGCCGCGCTGAACGCCGTGCTCGAGGTCGAGACGCCCGGCGAGGCCTCGCCCGAGGATCTCGTCGGCATCGAAGTCGTCGCCTGAGCGCCGCGTCCTCTTTTGCGATTCCCCGCTTTCGGGTAGCTCAAGGCGGAGCGACTCCACGGGGGATCGCCGCTGTCACCACACCGAGAGGAGCCACACAATGGCTGACACCGACGGCAAGATCGATGAGGCCAAGGGCCGCGCCAAGCAGGCGGCAGGCGACCTGACTGACAACGACAGCCTCAAGGACGAGGGGCGCGTCGACCGCGCGGCCGGCAGCGTCAAGGACAAGGTCGGCGATGTCGCCGACACGGTCAAGGACGCCGTCAACCCTGACAAGTAGGCCACCGGTGCGCCGGGCGGGCGAGCGATCGTCCGTCCGGGCACAGGTCCCGGACCGGCGCAGGGCCCGACTCGCGTCATACACTCGCCGGAGATGATCGACGAGCTGGTATCGCAGATCGAAGCCCGCTTCGGGGAGCTTGAGAGCGAGCTGTCCGACCCGGTGGTGATCGCCGACCGGGCGCGGTTCACCGCGGCCAGCCGGGCCTACAGCGAGCTCGAGCCGGCGGCCCGGCTGGCGGGCGCATATCGCCGCGCCGCCGACGATGCCGCCGGTGCGCGTGAGCTGCTCGAGGAGGACGGCGACGACCCCGAGGTCCGGGCGATGCTCGAAGGCTCGCGTGAGCAGCTCGAGTCGCTCGAGGAGCAGATCCGCCTTGCCATGGTCGAGCGCGACCCCAACGACGAGAAGAACGTGATCGTCGAGATCCGTCCCGGCGCCGGCGGGGAGGAGGCGGGACTGTGGGCCGGCGACCTGTACCGGATGCTCACCCGCTACGCCGAACGACGCGGGTTCACGACCGAGCCGCTGTCGCTCGGCGAGGGCACCTACACCTTCGCGATCAAAGGCGACGGGGCCTACTCGGTGTTCAAGTTCGAGGGCGGCACGCACCGGGTCCAGCGCGTCCCCGAGACCGAGTCCCAGGGGCGGGTCCACACCTCCACGGCGACCGTCGCGGTGCTGCCGGAGGCGGAGGACGTCGAGGTCGACGTGGACGAGAACGATCTCCAGATCGACGTCTACCGCTCCTCAGGCCCCGGCGGCCAGTCGGTCAACACGACCGACTCCGCGGTCAGGATCACCCACAAGCCGACCGGCATCGTCGTCTCGATGCAGGACGAGAAGTCGCAGTTGCAGAACCGTGAGCGCGCCATGCGCGTGCTGAGGGCACGCCTGTACGAGCGGGCTCTGGCCGAGCAGCAGGCCGAGCTCGCCGCCAGCCGTTCGGCCCAGGTCGGCACCGGCGAGCGGGCCGAGAAGATCCGCACCTACAACTACGGCGAGAAGCGGGTCAAGGACCACCGCATCAACCTCCTCGTGCACAATCTCGACGCGATCCTGATGGGCGAGCTCGACGAGCTCACCGCGGCGCTGCAGGACGACGAGAAGCGCCGCCGGCTCCAGGAGCGCGCGAATGCCTGAGGTGGCGCCGGCGCCACCGGTGACGGTGGCCGCGGCTCTGAGGGCCGCCACCGCTCGCCTCGCCACCGCGGGGTGCGCCACGCCGCGGCTCGACGCCGAGCTGCTGCTGGCGGTGGTCCTCGAGACGACCCGCACCAGCCTGTATCTCCATGCGCCGGCGGCCGTCCTGGACCGCGCCGCCGGCGCCCGCTTAGGCGCCCTGATCAACCGGCGCGCCGCGCGGGAGCCGGTCGCCTACATCGTCGGCCGCAAGGAGTTCCGCCGGATCTCGCTGGCGGTGGACCGGCGCGTGCTGATCCCACGGCCGGAGACCGAGCTGCTGGTCGAGCTGGGCTGCTCGCTTGCGCCGGGGGCGAGCGTCCTCGACGTGGGAACGGGCAGCGGCGCCGTCGCGCTCGCGCTCAAGCACGAGCGTCCTGATCTCGATGTCCACGCCACCGACATCAGCGCCGACGCGCTCGCCGTGGCGCGCGCCAACGCCGCCCGGCTTGGCCTGGCCGTCCGCTTCCTGGAGGGCGATCTGACCTGCGGCCTGCGCTGTGATGCGGTGCTGGCCAACCTGCCCTACGTCGAGGCAGGGGCCGAGCTCGCGCCCGAGATCAGCCGCTACGAGCCGCCGGCGGCGCTGTTCGGCGGCGCCGACGGGCTCGACCTCGTGCGTCGGCTGGTTGCGGCCGCCGGCGGTGCGGCCGCCGGCGGTGCGGCCGCCGGCGGTGCGGCGATGCTAGCGCTCGAGGTGGG
>DATMGZ010000027.1:0-7630 GCA_035555155.1 Solirubrobacteraceae bacterium
ACGCAGACGACGCCGACGCCGGCGATGCGGGCGGCGATCGCGGCCGCCGAGGTCGGCGACGAGCAGCGCGGCGAGGACCCGACGGTGAACGCGCTGTGCGAGCGGGTGGCCGATCTGCTCGGGTTCGAGGCCGCCGTGTTCCTGCCCTCCGGCACGATGTGCAACGAGATCGCGATCCGCCTGCACATCCGCCCCGGCGGCGATGCGATCTACCTGCACCGCACGGCCCATCCGTTGCACTTCGAGGCCGGCGGCCCGGCCGCCCTGTCGGGCGCGGTGACCGTGGCCCTCGACGGCCCCCGCGGGACCTTCGACGCCGCCACATTGGAGGCGGCGCTGCCCGTGCCGGGCAACCGCTACGCGCCGCGGGCGCGACTGGTCTCGGTCGAGCAGACCGCGAACGTCGCCGGCGGGCGGGTGTGGTCGCTCGAGTCAGTGCGGGCGGTGCTCGAGCTCGCGCGCACCCACGGCCTGCGGGCGCACCTCGACGGGGCGCGACTGATGAATGCCGTCGTCGCCTCCGGTGTGCCCGCGCACGACTGGTGCGCCGGCTTCGATACCGCCTGGATCGACTTCACCAAGGGCCTCGGAGCGCCCGTCGGCGCAGTGCTCGCGGGCTCCCGAGAGCTGATCGACGAGGCGTGGCGCTACAAGCAGATGCTCGGTGGCGCAATGCGCCAGGCCGGGATCATCGCCGCGGCGGCGCTGCACGCGCTCGAGCATCACGTCGAGCGGTTGGCCGAGGATCACGTGCTCGCGCGGCGGCTCGCCGACGGGCTCGCCGCCATCCCGGGCGTCGCGCTCGATCCGGCCGCCGTCGAGACCAACATCGTCGTCTTCGAGGTGCCGGATGGAGGCGCGTTCCTGACCGCGCTCTCTGCGCACGGCGTGGCCATGAGCCCGCTCGGGCCCCGCACGGTCCGGGCGGTGACGCACCTCGACGTCGACCCCGACGGGATCGCCATCGCGCTCGAGGCGGCGCGGGACGCGCTCGCCGCCGGCGGCTGACCGCCCCCTTACGGCGTGTTGATCAGCGCGCTCGTCACGCCGGCGATTGTGTCGATCCCGTATTGCATGGTCGGGTCGCCGTCGGTCATCACCGCCATCGCGAAGGTGTGATCTGGGCGCTCGAGGCGGGCGATCTGGTGCACGAGCTGGCCGAGGCCGGTCGGCTCGGAGCCGTCTTTGAAGAACACCGCGTAGTGGTGGGGCCGGGCGACGGCGGGAATCGCCCAGCTCTGCGACGGCTCGATGGTCGAGAGCAGGAACCGCGCGTAGCCGCGGAACTCCGGCGGGATCATCGAGTCCATGGTGAAGAAGTACCGGGCCTGGTCGGCGGGGCTCAGCAGCGCGGTGCCCCAGCTGCCGCTGACCGAGAAGTCGGTCATGTCGGCGCGCCGCGCGAGCGCATAGAGGTTCGCGTCTCCGACGATCGACCACACCGCGGTGGCGGCGTTGTTGTCGGAGACGTGAATCATCGGGTACAGGATGGAGTTGCTGTAGGAGTCGACGTAGTGCTGACCCCGTGCGTTCAGGCCTCGCAGATAGGCGACGAGCAGCATCGCCTTGACGCAGCTCGCGGTGGGGAACGTCCAGTGCACGTGCACACCGGACAGTCGCCTCTCGCTGTCGATCACCGCGAACGCCGTCCGGCCCGTGCGACCGGCGAGGTAGCCCGCCGCGGCCGCGACCCCGTGCGGGGACGGGAATCCGGTCGGCAGCCGGCCGCCGCCCGTGTATCCGCGACCCGCGCATCCGGCGGGGCGGTGGGGATCGAGCAGCGCCCCGGTCTGCGGGGCCGAGAAGCAGGCCCGGAAGCCGAAGCGGCCGGCCGGCAGCGTCACCGCCGTGCTGAGCACGGTGACGCCGGGACGCGCGTTCCGGGTCCGCGTGACGGGCTCGGCGAGGTAGCCTCCGGACCCGGTCCGGAAGGACCAGTGCACTCGGGCCCCACCCCAGCGCAGGTCGCGCGGGTGAAAGATCACGATCGTCACGCCGGCCTGCCCCAGCGCCAGCGCCTTGACCGTCAGCGTGACGGCGCGCAGCACGCCCACGTTCGCCGTCGCCTGGGCGCCCGCCCCGACCAGCAGTACCCGGTAGTGGGTGTTGCGGTCGGGGGTGACGCGCACCGAGAACGACCCGTCGGCGGCGGCCGTGGCGCTCGTGACGAGCTCCTGGCGTGCGTACGGATACGGGCGCGCGTACACGTCGATCGCGCGCCGTCCCAGCGGGTCGACGACGCGACCCCGGAGCGTGGCGGCGCGGCCGCCGCGAATGGTGGCCGGAACGGCACTCACGACGACGGCGCTGCTCGTCGCGGCCTGGGCGGAGCGAGCGCGGGACGCGGCGCCCGCGGCGGGCACGGTGACGGCGGCCACGCACAGCAGACAGACGAGCACGACAACGCCCGGCGCTCCGGTGACGGCTCGCGCTCGCAGGCGGGCACGCACGCCGCCAATCTAGCGGGCGAGGGCCCGCCCCGGTGAGCGGACCGGCGTGACGCGGACGGCGAGGGTCAGCGGCCCGGAGGCGGTGCGCCGGGCGGAGGGCCCGGCGGGTATCCGGACTGGCCGCCGGGCGGCGGATAGCCGGGCTGACCGGGCTGCGCCGGCGGGAGCGGCTCCGTGGGCGGGTAGCCGGGCTGACCGGGGTAGCCCTGCTGGCCGGGGTAGCCCTGCTGGCCGGGCTGGGTCGGCGGGTATCCGGGTTGGCCGGTCGGGTAGCCGGGCTGACCGCCGGGACCGCCCTGGTCGTCCGGCGGCTTCTTGCCCTTGCGGCCTGCGGCGAACGCGGCGATCGCCGCCGCGATCACGCCGACCGCGATCAGGATCCAGGCCCAGGTCGGGAAACCGCCGCCGCCCTTGCCGGACGTCGTGGTGGCCGTGGGTGTGGTCACCTGCACCTTGACCGACGTGGAGTTCGTGGTCGAGTTGGTCACCGTCTTGCCCGGGGTGGTCACCGCCGTGGTGACCGTCCTGGTCTCCGTCGTGACCGGCTGGGTCGTCGTCGTGATCGTGGTGGTCGTGGCACCGGTGGAGGTCGTGCCGGTCACCTGCGCGATCGCCGTGGACGCGGCGTGGGTGGCCTGCGAGATGACGCTGCTGACGGCGCTCGAGCTGCACGCGCTGACCGCGAACGCGGCGACGAAGCCGGCGATCAATGCCATCGCCCACAGGGGCGTCCGCAGACGAGCGTACGACTTCACGCCCTGATTCTCGCGGGCGGCCCGGCGGCGAGGTAGTGGGGCCTCCACGTGTCTTCGGGGTGCGTACACACCACCATCCGGCGCGCGCGGAGCGTCTCGTGCGAGCCCGAGTCAGGCGACGTCGTAGACGTCCGCGGCCGGAACCGCGGTGAGCCGCGCGGCCATCTCGTGCTTGAGCACCGTCAGCCGGTTCTGCTCGGCGCGCGTGCGGCCCTCGGTGCGCGCCAGGGTGATGAACTCGTCGCTCACGTAGCCCTCGCGGACGATCAGCGTGACCGTGCGCGCTCGGAAGCCAAGCTCGAACACGAACCGCTCCATCGCCATCCCCCGCTCGGGCCGGGCGAGCGCCGCGTCGACCACGTAGCGGCTCTCGGTCACCGCGCGGGTGACCAGCTCGAAGCCGTCACGTGCGCCCGGGCCGCCGAACGCGGTCCGGATCGTGATCTCCCGCCGCTCGGGCGGCCCGGCGGGCTCGAGCAGCGGCAGGGCCCGTTCGAGCACCTTGAACGCGTGCGCCACCCCGCCCGGGGAGCCGGGGCCGTGATAGCGCATCAGGTCCTCGAACCCGAACGTGAGCACCTGCCCCTCGTCGCGGACGCTGATCGTGCCGCTCACGACTCCGCTCGGGTCCGGCGCCACCGGGCGGCCCTCACCGGGCGCGCTGACGGGCATCGATCATCGTGGCGACCGTCTCGCGACGGAAGTCGAAGATCCGCTCGAGGTCGCGATGCACGATCAGAGCGTGGGCGAGCTCACCGAGCGGCCCCAGCGGCAGCGCGTAGCGCACCACGTCGCGCATCAGCGTTCCGTCGCCGTCCGGTTCGAACGTGTGCGTGTGGTGCCACAGGCGATAGGGGCCACGCAGCTGCACGTCCTCGAATCTGACGTCCGGCTCCCAGCTGGCGATCCGGGTTCGCCACCGGATGGGGATCCCGTGCAGTCGCAGGCGGTATTCGATCATCACGCCGGGGCGCATCTCGATCGGGCGCGCGGTGATCACCCGGAAGCCGAGCCACGGTGGCGTGATCGCCTCGAGGTTGAACGCATCGCCGAAGAACTCGAACGCCTCGCTCGGTGGCGCGTTCAGGTGCTGGGACCGCGTCAAGGTGTGGACGTGCATCCTCACCCGGTCGCCACCCCGGGCATGCTGAAGGTGAACATCCGCTCAGCGTCGATGCGCGCGTACATCGCGGAGGAGTCTAGGAACTGCTCCCACTCCGCTCCGTACCGCGGCACGTAGATGTCGAGCAGCGCGCCTCGAAAGCCCGCGGCAGCCGGGTCGCGCACGTCGAGCACGGTCGCCTGGCCGTGCACGGTGACCGCGAACTCCTCTCCCGGCAGGTGCGTGGCGCTCACCTGTGGGCGCGCCCGGATGTGCGCGAAGCGGACCGAGTCGGGACTGGAGCCGAAGTGAAAGGCACCGCGATAGAAGATCCCGTCGACCGGGCCCACGATCGGCCGCCCGTTCGCGGTCACGGTCGCCAGCGCCAGCAGCCGCATGCCGGTCAGGCGCTCGGCCAGCTCGGGGGCGCCCACACGGCGCTCGGGGGTGATCACGGTGCGCAGGTGCGGCCCGGCCGCCGCGTAGCTGCGATCGAGCAGGTCCTGCAGAGCGGTCAGGTCGGCGTCGGCCTCGTACACCCCATAAATTGAACCAGCGCCCTTTATCATCCCGATCGATGACCCCTCCGTCGCCGGGCGAGATAGCTCCGACGGTGCCGCCGAGCGGCACCGGGTGCGCCGAGTGCCTGGCCGCCGGCGGTTGGTGGGTGCATCTGCGCCGCTGCGCCACGTGCGGCCACATCGGCTGTTGTGACTCCTCTCCCTCGCAGCACGCGAGCCGGCACGCGACCGAGGCCGGGCACGGGATGATCCGGAGCTTCGAACCCGGCGAGGACTGGTTCTACAGCTACGTGACCGACCAGTTCTACGAGGGGCCGGAGCTGGCCCCGCCCGAGCACCACCCGCTCGATCAGCCGACGCCCGGTCCGGCCGGCAGCGTGCCGCCGGACTGGCAGAGCCACATCCACTGAAGCCGGCCGGCCTCAGGCCGCCGATCCGGTGCCGGTGGGGCCGAAGCGCTCGGTGCGGATGCTTCGCGGCTCGTGCCCCATCTCCACCAACAGGTCGGCGATGTGCTCCACGAACGGGGTCGGGCCGCACACGTAGACGAGCGGCGACTCGGCCGGGCCCGGCCCGACGGCGGCGAGTATCGGGCCGTCGACCCGCCCCGAGAAGCCGCTCCAGCGCGCGGGCCGGCTGCGGGTGAGCGTGTAGGACACGCGCAGGCCCTCGTCGGCGGCGAGGCGACTGAGCTCGTCGCGGTAGAGCACATCGGGCCAGGACCGCGCGGACACGAGCAGCCGGGCCTCCACGCCGCTGCCGGCGGCCGCGCGATGACGGAGCATCGCCATCAGTGGCACGAGACCCGAGCCGCCGGCGATCAGCAGCAGTGGACCGCCGTCGGCCGTGCGCCAGGTGAACGGGCCGCCGATCGGGCCGCGCAGCTCGAGCTCATCCCCGCCGCGCAGCTCCTCGGTCAGGTACGGCGAGACCTCGCCGTCGTCGATGCGCTCGACCGTGAGCTCGACGAGCCTGCTCTCGGGCGCGGAGGCGATCGAGTACGAGCGCTCGGCCTGGTAGCCGTCCTCCGCGGTCAGGCGCACGTCGACGTGCTGGCCCGCGACATGGCCCGGCCAATCGGGCACCTCCAGTGAGAGCGTCTTGGCGTGGGATGACTGCTCGGCCAGCCCGCGCACCGTGCCCAGGCGCCAGACGATGGGGATGCGCGGCAGCTCAGTCGCTCCAGTAGCGCTGCTCGAGCCAGGGATCCCCACGGTTGTGATAGCCGGCGGCCTCCCAGAATCCGGGCTGATCCTCGGGCGTGACCGTGAGGCCGCGCACCCACTTGGCGCTCTTCCAGAAGTACAGGTGCGGCACCAGCAGGCGCGCCGGGCCGCCGTGCTCGGGGTCCAGCGGCTCGCCGCCGAAGCGATACGCGACCCAGGCCCGGCCGCCGGTGAGGTCGTCCAGGGGCAGGTTCGTCGTATAGCCGCCGTCACACCAGGCGGTGACGTACCGGCCCTCCGTGTGCACGCCCTCGAGCAGGGTGTCGATCGTGACCCCGGTCCAGGACGTATCGAGCTTCGACCATTTCGTCACGCAATGGATGTCGACCGTGACCGTCTCGGCGGGCAGGGCGAGAAACTCCTCCCACGGCCAGGACACGGGCTGGTCGACCGCACCCTGGATCGTGAAGCTCCACTCGTCGAGCGGGCGGCGCGGGGTCGGGCCGGCCGAGAGCACGGGAAAGTCGTTGACCGTGTACTGACCGGGCGGGATACGGGCGGGATCGAGATCTTTGCGCGGGCGGCCGCGGAAGCCGCGAGAGATGGGCGACACGATGGCTCCTGGCTCGGTCCGTCACATGGTACGGACGTGGACCGGGCGCGTCAGCCCGAGTTGCCGCCGGTGATGCCGCCGTCGAGCGGGATCACCGTTCCGGTCAGGTAGGAGCCGGCGTTGTTGACGAGGAGGTGCAGCGACTCGAGGCGCACGCCCACCGCCGCGTCGAACAGGTCGCCGGCCGCGCTCATCAGTCGGCGAACTCGGCCGGCCGCTTCTCCAGGAAGGCGCCCACCGCCTCGGGCAGCGCCTGCCCGAACGTGCTCATGATCTGCTGGCGGTCCTCGTAGTGGACGGCCGTCTGCTCGGAGGGGATCTCCAACGCGTCCCACATGCCCTGCTTGGTCAACCGCACGCCCCACGGCGCCAGCGCGGCGATCTGTCCCGCCGCCTCGAGCGCACGCCCGGCCAGCCGCTCGCCCTCGACCACGTCGGCCACCAGGCCGATCCGCAGCGCCTCCTCGGCGTCCACCCGGCGACCGGTCAACAACAGCTCGTGCGAGCGGGAGGCGCCGATCAGGCGCGGCAGCAGCCAGCTCGTGCCCATGTCGCAGTTGGATACGCCGATGTTGATGAAGGCGGCCCGAAACACGGCCTCGCGGGCGGCGTAGCGGATGTCGCTGCCCAGCGCGAGCGCCAGTCCAAACCCGGCGGCGGGTCCGTTGACGGCGGCGATCACCGGCTGGGGCAGGGCGCGGAGCGCCAGGATCAGCGACGACATGTGCTGCTGGTTGCCGAGCCGGTCGCGGGCCTCGTCGCTGCCGTCGTTGCCGGGTGCGGCGCCGTAGCCGTGCAGATCGAGGCCGGCGCAGAAGGCCCGGCCGGCGCCGGTCAGGATCACGGCGCGGCAGGAGCGGTCGGCGGTGATCTCGGCCAGCTCCCGGTGCAGCGCCTCACACAGCTCGGAGGTCATGGCGTTCAGCTGCTCGGGGCGGTTGAGTGCGATCCGGCGGACGTGCGCCGCCGGGCGCTCGGCGATCAGCGGGGAGCTCATCGGCGCAATCCTATGGCCTGCTTGGC
>DATMGZ010000028.1:0-16115 GCA_035555155.1 Solirubrobacteraceae bacterium
AGCCGGTCTGGCTCCAGCCCTACCCGGATGCTCTGCTCGACGAGAGGATCCTCGACGAGACCCCCGGGCCGGAGAGGCGCTACGAGGCCAAGGAGACGATCGCACTCGCGTTCACGGACGGTGCGGCTTCCCAGCACTGATGGGTGGCGCTATGAACCAGCGTCGAGCGGCGCGTCGCCGCACCCCAAGCTCGTTGCCGTCGGGGTCGCGGTAGACCGCCTTGCGTACGCCGTTGGCGTACGTCTCGCGGAGGAACGTCGGCTCGCCCAGCAACCGCACATAACACGAGTCCAGGTAGGAGATCCCGGCAACCAAGTTCGCGTTCGAGGGGCTGACCGCCGCCGACGAGAAGAAGATCGAGGCGCTCGTGAAGAAAGCGATGAGCTGAGGACGGGGCCTGCCGCAACCAATCGGTCGCGAGCGGGTTCACCTCATCCGAACTGGCGCAGCGTCGGCCAGACCCTGGCCCAGCTCTCGCGTAGGTCGGAGCACACCCAGACCGGCGCGCCCTGCTCGTCGTCGCTGACGGCGAGGTGGTTGTTGAGGTCGGCGGCACGTCGGAGCGTCCCGCACAAGGCCGATAGTTGCTCGCGGTCGAAGCCGACCGCGATCGCGGTCGTGGCGTTCGCCGGCGGCGGTCCCCAGTACCAGTACGCGTTGTGCCCGCTGTAGACGGCCGGGAGGCTGTCGCCCGGGCAGCGGTCAACGGCTCCGGCCTCACCGTAATTGCTGGCCAGCACGATCGTGCTGGGACGCGCCGCCAGTGGGAGCGCCTTGTCCACGGCGGCGATCTGACGCACGTAGGTTGGCCAGCCGACGGTCTCGCCGGCGTCATAGTTGAGCTTGACGACCGATGTGTTGTGCAGGTCGCCCACCGGTACGAGCGGCAAGGTCACGGGGAGCGCGCCGAGGGTGAGCGCGAACGCGGTGACGATCACCGCGCGCCGCAGCAGGACGCGACTCCGGCCCAGCCACCGAAGCACCGGGTCGGCACCGGCGGCGAGCAGCAACGGGAGCGCCCCGCCGAGGTAGTACGGCTTGCCTCCGGTAATGATGAATGTCGCCGCGAGGACGACGTATGCGACGCCGAGTGCGCGCCAGCGGCGCATCGCGCGGTGGCGAAGCAGCCGGACCAGCCCGGCGATCCAGATCGGCGACAGAAAGAGGCTCACGAGCACGAGCTGCTCCGGGAGCAGGAGCCAGCGTGGCGCGGACGTTCCGGAGCCGCCGTTGGCGATCGATTGCGCGACCGTCAGCTCCGGCCAGCCGTGCCGGCCTGCCAGGCGAGGTAGGGCAGCCACATCACGATTGCCAACAGGCCCCCCGCGTACAACCACGGTGAAGTGAACGCGTGACGCGGTCCGACGAGGACGAGGCCAACGACGATCGCGAACATGAGGAAGGCGATCAGGTCGCTGTCGAGCAGCCCGAGCCCGACGACGCCGCCGACAACGACCCACAGTCGGTCTCGGCCCGTGCGCAGGATGCGCACGACCAGCCAGCACACGAGCGCCCAGGCCGTGAGGTCGAAGACGTTCGTGTTGAGCGTGTGGCCCGAGGCGTCGAGCAGCGCACTGATGGCAATCGCGCTCGAGGCGAGCACCTGCGGGCCGCGACTGCCCCCCAGCTCGCGCGCGATCAGCCCCGTCAACAGGACGACCGCGAGCGCGGCAAGCGCCGACGGCAGCCGCAACACGACGAGCGACGTTGGCGCGATGTCCGACATCAACCGAGCCACCAGCGGCACGAACAGCGGCTGATCGGGATAGCCCCAGGCGAGGTGCCGGGCGCACGCGAGGAAGTACAGCTCGTCGCGGTGGTACCCGTACGCGCCCGAGCTTGCAACGAGGACCGCGGCCAGGATCGCGCCGACGGCGGACACCGGACGCCAGGCAAAGGCCGTCAATCGTCCGCCGCCGGCGTCTTGATCCTCGCCGCCGGAGAGACCTGCGCCGGTGCTCCGTCCAGCGATCACGGAACCCACCCAAACCTCGGATCCGAGTTGTGCCGACAGGCTACCTACACAGCGTGTCCTCCTCGGGCGCCGTTGACTTCGGCCCGGAGGGCTCGATCACGCAGCAGCGGGATGTGCCGCCCGGAAATAGTGCCCCTGCTCGAGGTCTGCGATCAGACCGGGATGCGTGGGCTCCCATCCCATCAGCTCGCGCGTCACCGCGCTCGAGGCTGGGCAGTCGATCGCCAGGAAGTCGCCCATCCAGCTGAAGTGCTCTCCCGCAGCCTCGGGGGAGACCGCGACCACCGGGAGGTCGAGATGTCGCCCGATCACCGCGGCGACATCGCGGATCGGGACACCCTCATCGGCGACAGCGTGCAAGGTGGATCCCGCCGCTGCGTTCTCCAGCGCGAGGTGGAAGAGGCGGGCGGAGTCGAGCCGGTGCACGGCGGGCCAGCGGTTGGCCCCGTCGCCGATGTAGCCGGAGACGCCCTTGTCACGGGCGATCCCGACCAGGGTGGCGAGGAAACCGCTGTCTCCGTCGCCATGATTCGTCGGGGGCAGTCGCACGATCGACGAGCGGACGCCGCGGGACGCGAGGGACAGAGTCAACTCGGCGGTCGCCCGGCGAGTCTGCGGACCCCCGCCCAGAGCGGCCACGGCCGGGTCGGGATCATGTCCGTCCTGTTCGGTCGCCAGGCGCCCGGGTGCGAGCCCGAGCAACCCGGAGGCGAGGACGAACGGCCGATCAGAACCCGCCAGCGCCTCGCCGAATGTCTCAACCGCGCGGCGATCCGCGTCGGCGGCGCCCTGGAAATCCCCCGAGAACGCGAGGTCGTGCTTGAACGCGAGGTGGATCACGCCATCCGACGCGGCAGCCGCGCTCCGCAGGCTGCCGAGATCGTCGAGCGTGCCGTGATGCACCTCGGCGCCGGCTGCGCTCAGGGCGGCGGCCGAGGTCTCCGAGCGAGCCAGCCCGATGACGTGATGGCCCGCTTCGATCAGCTCGGGCACGACGGCGGAGCCGATCCAGCCCGACGCACCGGTGACAAATACACGCATGAGAAACCTCCTGGGTGGTCGGCTGTTCTCGCCGCTTGGTGCGCGAAGACAGCCTGATGTCAGTTGCTGTCATCAGCGTAGCACGCGATGACAGTCACTGCCATCAGATACGATCGGGACATGGGTCGATGGGAGCCAAACGCGCGCGGCCGCCTCGAGCAGGCGGCGCTGGAGCTCTACGGCGAGCGCGGATTTGAACTGACGACGGTGGCGGAGATCGCGGAGCGGGCGGGGCTCACGGAGCGAACGTTCTTCCGGCACTTCGCCGACAAGCGGGAGGTTCTGTTCTCGGGCGCCGGCTCACTGCAGGAGCTCCTCGTGACCACGCTTGCCGAGGCGCCTGATTCCCTGGCCCCCATCGACGCCGTCGCGGCGGCCCTCGAGGCCGTCGGCGCCCTGTTCCAGGGCCGACGCGACTTCGCCCGACAGCGCCAGCGCATCATTGTTGACAACGTCGAGCTTCAGGAACGCGAGTTGATCAAGCTCGCGACGCTCTCCGCGGCGCTCGCCGACACGCTGCGCCGGCGCGGCGTCGCAGAGCCGGCGGCGAGCCTGACCGCCGACGCCGGGATCGCCGTCTTCAGAATCGCGTTCGAGCGCTGGGTCGCCGAGACCAACCGGCAACAGCTGTCAGCGATCATCCGCGAGTCGCTCGACGAGCTCAAAGCGGTGACCGCGGGCGCATGATCACTGACGCCGACGCACATGCTCGCCAGCGCGACTGTCGCGACGGTCACGATCGAACTCGTCCGTGGTCGGTTGTGGTCAGTCATCGAGATGCCGTTCCCCGGACGGGGAACCCCGCGCCAAGGCTCGAGAGGCTAATCGATCCATCCAAGAGCTCGGCGCCGGGACCGCGATAGGGCGCTCACGACGAGGTCGTAGGAATCCTCGATCATGTCCCTGATCACCTCGTCGCGTATGGAGCCGTCGATGACCACGGTGTTCCAATGGCGCTTGTTCAGGTGGTAGCCAGGGAGGACGGCCGCGTGCGCGTGACGGAGCTGCTCGGCGAGCAGTGGCTCGCATTTGACGCTGACCTGCAGCGGGGACTGTCCGAGCCGGGAGAGCGCGAATATCTTCCCGGCCACCTTGAACACCGACGTCTCGAGACCGAACGGGAACGTCTCCGCTGAACCCGCGAAGGTCAGGCAGTGATCACGGAGCTCGTCGGGGCGCATGTCCTAGACGGCGGCGAAGTTGTGGATCTCCGCCGCGCTCGCGGGGGCGATGGTGATGCCGACGCCTGCGCCGACGAGGTGGAAGATGGTGACCCAGTTGGAGGCTTCCTGAACGATGCGCGGCTCGAAGCCGGCATCGAGGCACGCTCGAAGGTTGCGGCGGTAGGCGAGCTCGCCCGCCGTGCGGGGGTAGAAGACGAAGCGCTCGTCCTTCAGCGCCCTGGCGTTGAGGCGCCGCTTGGCGGCGTGGGCGTGGTGCCTCGGCAGCACGGCGACGAAGCCCTCGGTCGCGAGCGTGATATTGCTCAGCTCGGCGTGTGGCGCCGCGTCGCGCACGATGCCGAGGTCGATCTCGCTTCGCAGCAGCCGGCCGAGGATCTGCGATGTCTGGCCCTCGTGCCGAGCGTCCCCATCTCCCCGCGACCGATCCGCGGGCCTTCCTCGATGCTCTCGTCGGCTTGGGCGAGAAGTCGTCTGGCGCGGTCGAGGAACGCGAGGCCGGCGGGGGTGAGTGCGACGGACCGCGAGGTCCGGACGAGCAGTTGGCTGCCGACGATCCGCTCCAGGCGCTGGATCTGCTGGGACAGCGGCGGTTGGGACATGTGCAGGCGCTGCGCCGCTCGGCTGAAGTGCCGCTCCTCGGCGACCACGACGAAATAGCGTAGGTGGCGGAGCTCCAAATCCATCGCCACAGCATATGGATCCGAACAATCGAGATATTGGACATCTTGGTGAGCGACGGCGATCATGGGCGTGTGGTCACGATCTCATCGATGCGCACAGGCGAGGACGCCGAGGCGTTCGGTCAGCTCAACGCGGAATGGATCACCGCGTTCTTCGCGCTCGAGGCCAAGGACCGCGAAACCCTGGCCGACCCGTTCGGCCGGTACATCGAGCCGGGCGGCGACGTCCTGCTCGCCCGCAACAGCGACGGCCGCGTGATCGGCTGTGTCGCGCTGGAGCCGACGGGCGGGGGCGTATTCGAGCTGTCCAAGATGGCCGTCTCCCCTGCCGAGCGCGGTCGCGGGATCGGCCGGCTGATGCTGCAGGCGGCGATCGACCGCGCCCGAGCCCTCGGTGCCTCCTCGCTCTTCCTTGGATCCAACCGGCGCCTGGCCGCGGCTGTCCGACTCTACGAATCCGCCGGCTTCCGGCACGTCCCGCGTGAGCGGGTCGGCCCCCTGCCCTACGCGCGCGCGGACGTGTTCATGGAATTGTCGCTTGAGCACGCCGGCGTGGAACCTCCCACCTCGCGCTGTTTGATCCCCACCTGACCTCCTGACGGAAGACTGAACCGCGTCGGGCACGCTGAGGGTGGCGGCCGGTGCAGGAGACGTTCAGAATCATCGAGAGTGATGGGATTGGGCCCTTGATCGCCGCCCTGGGCGGCACGCATCGTCCGCTGAGGACCGGCCGGGAGTGGCTTCGCAGGCACGATCCTGGGTACGTCGCGCTGCGCCGAGCTACGCGAACGGCGCTGATCATGCCGGCCATGTTCGCGCTCGGGGACAAGGTGATCGGTAACCCGGTGGTGGGCACGTTCGCGGCCTTCGGTTCGTTCGCGATGCTGCTGCTGGTCGATTTCTCGGGGTCGATCAAAGACCGGTTGGTCGATCAGGCGGCGCTCGGCGTGTCCTGCGCGGCGCTGATCTGTCTCGGGACGCTCGTGTCGCAAACAACTTGGCTGGCCGCTGTGTCCATGGCGATCGTTTCCTTCGCCGTCCTGTTCGCCGGTGTGGTGAGCTCTGAGCTCGCCGGGGCGAGCACCGCGCTGCTGCTGGCCTTCATCCTGCCCGTCTCCCTGCCAGGTCCGGCTTTCTCGATTCCGGACCGGGTGGCCGGCTGGGGTCTGGCCGCCGCCGCGTCGCTGTTGGCGATCTCACTGTTGTGGCCCTCTCCGGCCCGCAACCCGGTGCGCGCGGAGGCCGTTGCCGCCTGCCGTGCGCTCGCGGGTCGGCTGCGCGCCGAGGTCGTCTACGTGATGGGCGCCGGCGCCGATGACGCCCGCGAGGTTCACGCGGCCGCCGTCGCGCGCGCCGACGAGGCCGTGCGCAGGGTGCACGCCGTCTTCTTCGCCACTCCCTACCGCCCCACCGGGTTGGCCGCCGACGCCCGCGCCGTGATCCGCTTGGTCGACGAGCTCCGGTGGCTGAACACGATCATCCTGCGATCCACGCCGCACCATCATCCGCCCGAGCCGCGCCCTCACGTCTGCGCGGTGAAGACCGCCGCCGCCGACGTGCTGGAGCGCGCCGCCGACCTATTGGAGGCACCCCGTGGTGCGGGCGGCGGCCTGAGCATCGTGCTCGATCAGATGCGTGGCGCCGTCGCCGAGCTGGAACGGGCGACGATCACGCGCCTGCCGAGCGGCGCCGGGAACGGCGAGCAACGGCCCCAGAAGGTGGTCTCCTCGTTGGACCCGAGCTTTCGCGCCCAGGAGCTGAGCTTCGTCGTCGCTCAGATCGCCGCCAATACCGATGCCGCCGCCGCGGCGGCGCGACGAACTTGGATCGCCCGGTTGCTGGGCCGCGCGCCCGAAGGTCTGCAGGGGCCGCTGACGGCGGTGCAGGAGCGCGCCGGCGCTCACGTGGACCGCCATTCGCTGTGGTTGCACAACAGCGTGCGGGGCGCCGCGGCTCTTGGGCTCGCGGTGCTCGTCGCGGATCTGAGCAGCGTCCAACATGGCTTCTGGGTCGTGCTCGGCACGCTCTCTGTGCTTCGCTCCAACGCCCTCAGCACCGGCCAGAACATCGTCCGTGCGCTGGCCGGAACCACGGCCGGATTCCTGGTCGGCGGTGTCCTCGTGTACCTGATCGGGACGAACACCACTGTGCTGTGGATGCTGCTGCCGGTTGCGATCCTGTTCGCCGGGCTGGCGCCGGCGACGATCTCGTTCGCCGCGGGCCAGGCAGCGTTCACCCTGACGTTGCTGATTCTCTTCAACATCCTCGCCCCCGCCGGCTGGAAGATCGGCCTGGTCCGCGTCGAGGACATCGCACTGGGTGGTGCCGTCAGCCTGGCCGTCGGCCTGCTGTTCTGGCCCCGCGGCGCCGGTGCCGCGCTCTTCCGGGCGCTGTCCCAGGCCTACGTCGACAGCGCCCGGTACCTGGCCGACGCCGTCGCCTACGGGGTCAATCGATGTGACGCCGGCGGACCACAATCGCCGCCACCCCGCGAGCGGGCCACGAATGCCGCAGCGTCCTCGCGGAGACTTGACGACACCTTCCGCGGGTACCTCGCCGAACGAGGCACCAAGCCGCTACCTCTGGCTGAGATCACCGGGCTCGTAACCGGCGTCGCGGGAGTGCGGCTGGCGGCCGACGCGGTCCTCGATCTCTGGAACGGCGACGGCGTCCCCGGGGGCGATCGCGCCGCCGCACGGCGCGAGCTGCTGAACGCCGCGGAGCATCTCACCAGTTGGTATGACCAATTCGCCGCGGGCCTCGCCGGGCGCGACGACGTTCCCGAACCTCTGGCCGATGACGAGGTTGCCGACGGCCGGCTCGTGGACGCGGTGGCCCGGGACCTACGAGACTCCAACGGCCAGGCCAGCGCCACCGGCGTGCGGGTGATCTGGACCGGGGATCACCTCGACGCGGTACGCCGGCTACAGCAGACGCTCGTCGAGCCGGCGCGTGCCGCTGTCGCCGAGCACGCTTTGAACCCATTCGAGGATCTCCGCGCCCGAGGGGCGTGATCGCATGGATCTCCGAGCGTGCGACAGGGTGTACCTCGTGACCGTCCGTGAGTTTGACGCCCGCAGCGGCGATCCCGATGTGGTCCGGGCACGCCAGTCCGAGCTGATCCCGCTGCGCAGATATGGTGAGCCCGATGAGTTCGGGCGAACCGCGGCGTTCCTGCTCTCTCCGGCCGCCTCCTACATCACCGGCGCGATGATCCCGGTCGACGGTGGTGCCATCCGCTCGATCTGAGCGTTCCGACCCTGCACGTCAGTCTTCGGGCCTGGAGGCGAACAGGTCGAGTCCGAGCCGACTCGAGAGGAATCTGGCCGCGAGCCGGCCTTTGACGCTGTTGCCGGCGTGGTCGAGCGGCGGGGCGAAGGTGCCGAGCCCGCCTTTGCCGGGTGAGACGGTGACGATCCCTCCGCCGATTCCGCTCTTGCCGGGAAGGCCGACGTCGTAGAGCCAGTCGCCCGACGTCTCATAGAGCCCCGCGGTTGTCATCACCGCGAGGGTGTGCCGGCACACGTCTGGGTCGACGACGCGCTGCTTGGTCAGCGGGTTCATGCCGCCGTCCGCCAACGTCGCACCCATCACGGCAAGGTCGGTGGCGCTCACGTTCAGCGAGCACTGGCGTGTGTAGAGGTCGATCGCCTCGGCGGGCTCACAGTACACGCGGCCGAGCCGCCCGAGCAGATCGGCGATGTCGCGGTTGCGCTGATTGGTTCCCGCCGCTGAGCGGTACACCTCGGCGTTGAGGGAGAGCTCGCGCCCCGCAAAGCGCGACAGGCCGCCCCGGATGGCCTGCCACTTGTCCTCGGTCGTCTCACCGTCGATGAGACTGGTGGCGGCGATCGCTCCCGAATTCACCATTGGATTGGTCCGGCCGTCGCTGCTGCTCTCGATCGCCGCCAACGAGTTGAACGGCAGGCCTGTGCTGTTGACGCCGAGCAGCGCGCGGGCGCGCTCGGCCCCCACGGCCTGGCAGACCAGCGCGAACACGAATGGCTTGGAGACGCTCATGATGGTGAACTCGATCTCGGCGTCGCCCGCCGTGAACGTCGCGCCGCTGGTACCGCACACGCAGATGCCGAACAGGTCGCTCGGCACGGCAGCCAGCGCGGGGTACACCTGTGCGTTCTCGCCGGCGGCGTGTGACCGATGACGTTCGTGCGCCTCATCAACGAGGGCTCGCACCCGCTCGGGGGCCGGGAGGTGCCCACTGGAGACAAACTCACGCGCGTCCATCTGGCGCTGGACTGTCACGGAGAACGCGTCAGGTCCTCACGGGTGAAGCTCGGCAACTCGGCGAAGCTCGCGCGCAGTTGCCGCTCCCAGGTCTCCTGCAGCGCGAGCAGCACCGGAGAGTCCGCTTCGATCCGGAACTCCTCGACCGCGAACCGATCGCGGGTGTAGAGGCCCAGGTCATACGGCGGTCCCACTGACAGGTTCGCGCGAGCGGTGCTCATCATCGACCCGAGGGCGATCTTCGTCGCCGTCTCCGCGTCGAAATCCAGGGCGGCAGCCATCTCGAGCAGGAACTTGCCGTACTTCGTCTCGCCGATCTGCAGGAACGGCAGTTCGTCGGAGGCGCGGATGTAGTTGCCCTCGGGATAGATCAGCAGAATCTCGGGGTCCTCGTCTTCGATCTGCCCGCCGAGGATGAACGTGGCGGTACCGTCGACGCTGCTCAGCGCATCGCGGTGTCCGGCGACGACCTCACGACTCACCCGCCCCACGTACAGGGCGGCCTCGAACAGGTGGTTGACCGAGGCGAGGTTCTCGCCGTCGCCCGGAGTCGCCAGATCACGCCGGACCCGGTCGAGCACCTCCTGCGTGGTCGCGAGGTTCCCCGCGGACTCGATCACGAACAGCCGACGCGCTCCTGGTGCGATCACGTGCTGCTTGCGGTAGGTGCCGACGTTGTCGACGCCCGCGTTGGTGCGGGTATCGGACAGGAACACCAGCCCCTGTGTCAGGCGCATGGCCAGGCAATAGGTCATTGGCTGCCTCTGGATGGAGATCGTTGGACGATGTGTCGCAGCTACGCCACGGCCGTGGGCCACCGGACGGCGTGGCTGTGAGAGGCTTCGCCGATGCCATGGATCCCGGAGCTGTTCTCGGGCCGGACCGACCCGCCGCTGGGGGCCGCGCATGAGGAGGGACCGCGGTGAGCGAGGGCGACGAGCACGCCGCGCGGGTCGGCGCGAGCATGCGACAGCGCGTGGGAGGTTGGCTGCCCCCCGACCAGGGCGCCCTGGAGCGATGGCTCGCCGGGCTGAGGAGCAGCGTGGAGGAGCAAACGGAGCCGGCCGATCTGCATCCGGTGATGGTCGAGTTCCAGGGGCTGATCGGGACCGATCCGGTGGTGCGCATGTATGTCGAGCAGATGATCGCCGAGGTGCCGAAGGGCAAGAGCTACCGCCGACGCCACCTGAGCAGCGTCGACCAGATGCTCGCGCTGATCAACGAGGTGCTGACGCGGGCGCCGGAGTACAACACGACAGCGCTCGTGGGGGCGCCCCTGAACGCGGTCATCGACTGGGCCATGGGCACACCCGCGGGGTTTGCCGCCTTTCGCACGGAGGCGATCAACGCGATGTTCAAGAAGATCCTGGACGTCTGGTGCAAGTTCTTGAGCGGCCCGAACTCGCGCTATGTCCTCAACGACGGTCCGACCGGATGGAAGAGCCCGGCTGCAGCCGCGGCGATTGGCATCGATCAGTACCGGTACGACCCTGACGACGAGTATTGGGGGTTCAGCTCATGGAACGACTTCTTCACGCGACGCTTCAAGGACGGTGAGCGTCCGGTTGCCGACCCTGACGACGACACGGTCATCGTCAGCGCTTGCGAGTCGACTCCGTTCGCGATTCGCACCGATGCGAAGAGGCACGACCGGTTCTGGCTCAAGAGCCAGCCCTACTCACTGCAGGACATGCTGGCCAACGACGATGCGGTGGATCAGTTCGTCGGAGGAACGGTGTATCAGGCATTCCTCAGCGCGCTGAACTACCACCGCTGGCACAGTCCCGTGTCGGGCACGATCGTCAGGGCGTTCGTGAAGGGCGGCACGTACTACTCGGAAGCCGACGTCGAGGGCGAGGATCCGGCCGGCCCGAACAACTCCCAGGGCTACCTCACGCACCTCGCCACCCGCGCGCTCTTCTTCATCGCGGCCGATGACCGCCGAATCGGGCTGATGTGCTTCATGCCGGTCGGCATGGCGGAGGTCTCCTCGTGCGTCATCGACCCGGGCATCGCGCCGGGATCCCACGTGATCAAGGGACAGGAGCTCGGATACTTCCAGTACGGGGGCTCCACCCATTGCCTGATCTTCCGGCCCGGGGTGATCTCAGACTTCGCCGTCGGGGCGATTCCGCAGCCCACGAACCCACACGCGCCACTCGTACGCGTGGGCTCGCGGATCGCGACCGTCGCGTAAGCCGTGCCAATACGCCCCGAGTGCCTTCCTCCGGGCTTCTTACAGTTCTTCGCTGCTCCTCTTACGCGTGGGGTGCACCGTCAATGGTGAACCCGGGGCAGGCCCGGATAACCGAAAGGACGAAAGCGAATGCTCCACCCCATGAAGAAGGTAATAGCGGGAGTCGCGGCGCTTGGTGCCCTGGCCCTCGGCGGCTCGGCGATCGCCGGCGCGGCGACGTCATCAACCGCGAGTACCTCACCACAGGGCGCGCCAAGCTCTCAGGGCGCGCCTCGCTCCCAGGGTCGGCCGCCGTTCAACGGGCCCGCGCACGGAACCGCCGCGCATGAGGACGCGGAGAAGGCGGTGACCGGTGCCGCGGCTGCCAAGGCTCAAGCCGCCGCCGTCAAGAGCGTCGGCAGCGGTACGGCGGGTGCTGTCACCACCGACCTCACCGGTAAGGGCTTCGAGACCACGGTCACGAAGGCCGATGGCACCAAGGTCGAGGTCCACCTCGACAGCTCGTACAACGTCATGCAGGGACCTGGTGGCCACGGTCGGCCGCCCGCCGGTCGGGGTGGGCCGCCGCCCGCCGCCGGCTACGGAGGCTGATCACAGGCGGACGGGGGCCGGCGCTCGCCGGCCCCCGTCACGTCGCCCGCAATCACCCGCCCTCGACGCGTGGCCGGTCTCGCTGGGTCACTGAGGATCGGCGCGGGCGCGAGGATAGAGTCACGCCTGTGACGTTCGCGGAGACATTCGCGCTGACTCGCAGTCGTCGTGCGCTACCGCCGCCGGCGTGACGATGGCGCCGCCGGGGCGCTGCGCAGCCGCCGAGCGCTCGTCTGCTGAGCCTCGGCGCAGGAGGCTGTCCGCTGTCGCAGTGACACTGTGCCGATGAGCGCGCGCGATCGACGATTCAGTGTGCGCTGCCAGTACCTGGTCGTGCGCGAGACCGCGTGACGAAGCCACGATCCGGTCCGGTCTGGCTGCCGGTGGTCGCGATTGCGATTGGGTGCGCCTTCCTCGTGGTCCTGGCCGGCGGCGCAGACGCCTTCTGGTTGTGCCTCCCCGCGGCGCTTGCGTGTTCCGCGCTGTGTCGAACTCGCATCGGCGCCGGGCTCAGTACCGCAACGGTCATCGCCTTCGCCGTCGCGCCGGCGGTGGTATCGCCGCGTCTCGGTCAACCGCCGGCGCTTTCACTCGTGCTCCTCGTCCCGGCGGCCAGCGTGGCCGTGCTCGTCGCCGTGCGCGAGCGACTCGAGGGCGAACGGGACGCGCTCCGCCGCTTTGCCCTCACCGACGCGTTGACAGGCATCGCCAACCGAAGATCGCTCCTCATCCGCATCGAGTACGAGGTCACCCGTCACACCCGCGCCCAGCGCAGGTTTGCCCTGTTGATGCTCGATCTCGACGGCTTCAAGCGGCTGAATGACCGGTTCGGCCACGCAGCCGGCGATGACCTGCTTCGCGACGTGACCGACGCGATGAAGGGTTCGCTCCGCGGACAGGACACCGTGGCGCGGCTCGGCGGAGACGAATTCTGCGTGCTGGCTCCCGAAACGGATGGGGCCGGCACGGGGCGCCTGGCGGCGCGCATCGCCAGAGCGGTCAGCGATGTCACCGTCGGCGTCGAGACGGTGCGAGCAAGCTGCGGAGTCGCCCTGTTCCCCGATGATGGGGACTCGGTCGCGTCGCTGCTGCATGCCGCCGATCAGAGACTGCTCGACGCCAAGCGCGAGCGGCATCGCGGGCGGGCCACACGCCGCGCGGCGTGAGGTCCTCGGCGCCGCTCTACTGACCCGCCGTCACCGTGTCGATCGCTGCGAGCAGGCCGAACACGAGCGACGCCAGGCCGCGAGGACCCATCCAGCCGATGAAGATCGCCTCGCGTCGCCGGATCGTGGTTCCACGCAGCACGAGCACGACCGGGATGATCCGCACCACCGTGAGCGCCAGCACCGCGTACACCACCACGTCGAACCGAACCCCGGCCCTCAGCACCTTGTCGACCTCCTGGCCGAACACGAACCACACGCACATCGCCAGCAGCGTCGCTACGTCCTCGGTGGTGTGCAGCGCCACCGGCGGGAGGCCGCGATCGCGGGCGGCGAACAACAGGCCCGCGGCGAACGCCGCCACGAAGCCGTTACCCCGAGCGGGATCGCCAGCGTATAGGCCATGACCGGGAGCGCGAGCACGCCGAGCCGCAGCGCGGCCGGCTCGGTCCAGTCGCGCCGCCATGACCAGCCGAGACTCACGCCGCCGGCCAGTCCGATCGCGCCGCCCACGCCGACGGCGATCAGGATCGCCGGTACGGCGTTCTCGAGCGCCTCGACGGCGGGAGTGTGGGTGGCCGTCGCCCCCGCTAGTAGGCAGAACAGGAACAACGGGGCGGCGAGGCCGTCGTTGAGTCCGGCCTCGACGTTCATGATCTCGCGCAGACGCGTGGGGACGCGTGGGTCGCGGACGATCGCCACCGCGGGCGCCAGATCGACGGGCACGACGATGATCGCCAGCACGGCGAGCAACCACGCCTCGCGGGGGGAGAACAACGCCAATCCGACCAGCCAGGCGATCAGCAGGCTGAGCGGCAGAGCGATCGCCAATAGGCGCAGCAGAACTCGGCGCTCGCGGCGCATGATGCCCCCGCGGACCTCGGTGGCGTCCAGGAACAGGAGCATCGCCAGCGTCAGCGCCACCCCGCGCTCGACGATCTTCGTGTCGAGATCGATCCGATGACCGGGTTCGAGCCGGCGGTCAGGATCATCCCGACGACGACGATGGCGATCGCGGTGGTGATGCTGAGCGTGGCCATCCGCCCAGCGACGAGCGCCACAGCAACACCACGATGACCAGCACGAACACGCCGAGCACACCGGCATCCTGACCGTGCGATTCGATCGGCAGCCGGCCGGCCGGCCGGCCGCCGCAGCCGTCAGCACCAACCCGGCCACCGTTGACGGGCGCTCCGCCGACGTCGACGTGGACGCTCTTCTCCACGCATATGTTGGTCAAGAGCGTCCACGTCGAATAGGTTGGCCGCCCGCCCTCCGGAACCGTCACGTTCGGAGCCCTCGTCATGAAGATCCACGCCCTCACCACCGGAGCCGTGAGCGTCAAGCACAGCTTCCTGTACCCCAGCCCCGGCCCGCGCCGTCAGCTCGACCCGTTCCTGCCGGGCGAGTTTTCCGAGCCGCTGCCGATCCACTGCTGGGCGATCGAGCACGAGGGGAGCCTGAGGCTGGTCGACACGGGGGAGACCCGCAGCCGGCAACGTGCCGTTCGCGCGCCTCGCCGTGACGCGTGAGCAGGAGCTCCCGGGGGCCATGGCCGCGGCGGGTCTCCGGCTCGACGACGTCTCGGAGGTCATCCTCGCCCACGCTCACGGCGACCACATCGACAGCCTCGTCCATGTGCGTGCGCCCGTTCTGATGAACGAGGCTGAGCTCCGATTCCTCTCCTCGCCGATGGCGCGGGTGATGCGTCGCGTCCTGCGCCAGCCGCTCCCCTCCGGCTTCGCCCCCGAGGCCTTCGCGCTCGACGGCGGCCCGTTCGGGGCGTTTGCACGAAGCCGAGCGCTCAGCGGTGACGGGCGCATCGTCGCCGTCGAGACCCCCGGTCACGTATCGGTGATCTGCGTCGATGGCTAGGCCGCATATGTGATGCTCGCCGGTGACGCCACGGACTCGCTGGAGCAGCTCTACGCGCTGCGCGCCGACGCGGTCGCGCCGGACCCCAAGGTGCACGTCGCGACCCTGAAGACGATGCTCGCGCACCGCGTCCGGCACCCGACGATCTACCCGCCCTCGCACGACCCCGAGTCGGCGCCCCGGTTGGCCGACGGGATCACGTCCGGCGGGTCGCCGGGTCCCGATCGGGTGATCAGCGTGATCTGTCTCTGACACCGCGCCCCGAGCCCTGGGCATCTACCGTGCGGTGCATGCAGGGAACCCACCGTGGTCGCGTCGAGGCGCTGCTGGCCGAGGCCGCGACCGAGCACGCAAACCTGATGTCGCGACTGACGCCCGAGCTCCAGGCGTCGCTGCCCGTCGATGCCCAGGGGGTCACGCGGGCGATCGAGCACCTGGCCGCTGCGGCCGGGCTACCGGAGAGTGAGCGCCGCGCGCTGATCCGTCCCCATGCCGTCAATCCGGCTGTTCTGCACGCCCGCGTGTTCGGGCGCGCGCCCCTGGCCCGCGAGACGGTGATCGGCTCCTTCGTGGAGGGCGCACGGGTCCGCGCGGACGCGCTGGCAGGCCTGGCCGATGGGGTCGGAGGCGAGCCGCTCGGTCGGGAGGTCCGGCGGCTGCTCGTCGCCCATCCGCCGCCGGCGGGCGCCGACGGAGACGACGTGGTGCCGGCGCTCCGTGGCACCTACGCGGCCCAGGAGCGCGCTGCCGTGATGATCGCGGCGAGCCTCGATGGCACGTGGGTGGAGGGTGAGTGAGCGCTGAGCGCGATCAGGGCGTGGGCCAGCACGAGTGGAGCGCGACGTTGACCTGCGCGCTGCCGGCGCTGGTGCCGTTGTCTCTCGCCGTGGCTCCGATCCCGTCGGGCTGATCGTCGGTGAGCGGCCGGATGCCCAGATTGACGCCGAACCCGAACCCTCGATCCCGGCGTCAGTGGCGTCGACGATGGTGTTGCCCTCGACCCTGGCCTCCTCGCAGTCGAGCTACCCGAGCACGGGAACGTCGCCGGTGATCACCTCGTGCCCGCTCTCGGTGATGAGGACGTTGTCCTCGATCCGGATGCCGCCGAACCCGAGTATCCGGTCCACGCGGTCCCAGTCGACCTCGCGGGCGTGGCACCGG
>DATMGZ010000029.1:0-3630 GCA_035555155.1 Solirubrobacteraceae bacterium
CCTCTTGCGCCGTGCGGCCGATCATGTCTTGTGGTCGGCCGCCCCGGATCGCCGCCAGTCGCGCATTGGCGTTGCGGATGCGAAAGTCTCGATCGACGAAGCCGAAACCGACCGGCGCGGCCGATTGCAGCGTCTCCAGCAACGTCAACGACTCGATCGCCTCCCGGCGCGCCGCTTCGAGCTCGGCGTCGATCCGTTTGCGCTCCGTGACGTCGCGAATCTCGGCCGTGACCAGCAGACCGGTCGTGCTCTGGTGCGGAGTGAGCCTGATCTCGAGCGAGAGCTCGACCCCGTCCTTGCGCAGCCCGGCAAAGTTCAGACCGGCCGCCATCCCTCGTGCCCGCGGGTGGGATGAGAAGGCTGTGCGACTCTTGGCGTGAGGACCGCGGAAACGAGCCGGCAACAGCATCTCGACCGGTTGGCCGGCGAGCTCGGTCTGGCCATAGCCGAAGGTTCTCGCTGCCGCCTCATTTGCCCGCCGGATCGTGCCCGTGTCGTCGACCATGACCATCGCGTCCGCGGAGGCGTCAAACAGTGAGCGCTCGTAACGCCGCTCCTCCTCGAGCTGACCTCGCAGCATCGCCTCATCGCTGACGTCGCTCGAGACGACGAGGTAGCCCTCAGCCCGGCCGTCCGCGTCGAGCACCGGAGTGACCGAGACACGCGCTGTGAATCGCGTGTTGTCGTTACGGACACGTCGGGTCGGCCCCTCCCAGCTTCCCAGCCGGCGCGCGGCGTCGAACATGTCCTCCGCGGTCCGGTCGCCTGGATCCGCGTCGGCGTGCAGCACGCTGACATGCCGTCCGACGATTTCGGCGCGGCCATAGCCGTACAGCCTGCGCGCCCCCTCGCTCCAGAGTGCGATCGCACCGTCGAGGTCGGTCGCGATGATCGAAAACCCGGCGCAGGACTCGAGTGCGAGGGTCAGCAGCGCCAACGACGGCGTCAGTTTGCGGGACGCCTCGGCGTCCGGTCGTTCACTGCCTTTCCCTGGTCCCGGCACCCGCTTCCTCCGATCACCTAGAACGTTCACAGGAGCGGTGCCTCATCGATGGTATTCCGCTCACCGGCAGGCGAGATGAGAACGTTGGGATCTTGAGCGGGCATCGCGCAGAGTGATCGAATGGGGCTCACATCCCTGTATCGACGAACGGCTTTCGCTGCACCACCGTAGTTTCTGCCCACGCGGTCCGTCCCGGGAGCCGATCGCCGCGCGACGAACGTGCCCGCGCCGGCCAGGCCGCACGCGAGCGGCGCGGTCGGAACCTCGAGACCGAGCTCACGCACGGCCTCACCAGGTGCCACCGATCGCATACGGTTGCTCGCATGGCGCGAACGCGTCAGCTGGTGGGTGTACTCGGTTCCGCTGGGCGCAATCCGACGCTCCTGCGGGTCGGTCTGGGCTATGCGGCGTTCATCGGCGTCGAGACCGGCGCGTGGGTGGTGCTGCTCGTCTACGCGTACCAGAGCGGGGGCACGTCGGCGGCGGCCGCCATCGCGCTCGTGCAGCTGCTGCCCAGTGTTGTGCTCGCGCCGTGGATCGGGTCGCTGGCGGATCGACGGCGCCCCGGCCGCGTGCTGTGCGGCGGGTATGTCGTGCTCGCCGTGTCGATCGCGGGCGTCGCAGCGCTGATGGCCGCGGGAGGTCCTCGGGCGCTGGTCTACCTGCTTGCGTCAGCGGTCAACCTGACCTTGTGCGCGGCACGTCCGGCACAGGCGGCGCTGCTCCCGAGCATCGTCACGTCGCCGGAGGAGTTGGCCGCGGCCAACGCCGGGCAGGCCTGGCTGGAAAGCGTGAGCACGCTGCTGGTGCCGATCGTCGTCGCGCTGCTGCTGGCTGCGGGGCCGACCGCACTAGCGATGGCGTGCATGGCGGGACTCGCGGCCGCCGCGGCGCTGCTGGTCGTGGGTATCCCGGGACTGCCTCCGCTCGGTGCGGACGTCGTTGAGGGGAGCGACGGTGCCGGGGCGGGCGTCGTCGCGGGGCTCCGATCGATCGTCCGTCAACCTGCGGCGCGGACGCTGGTGCTGGTGCTCGCAGCCCAATATGTCCTCGTCGGCGTGCTCGACCTGATCTTCGTCGTTCTGGCGATCAGCGTGCTCGACCTCGGGTCCGCCGGGGCCGGCTACCTGACCGCCGCATTCGGCGTCGGCGGGTTCCTCGCGGTCGCGGTCACTACGGCGCTGGTCGGGCGCCGCCGCCTCGCGCCGGCGCTGATCGCCAGCGCTTCGGTGGCGATCGCGGCGTTGATCATCCTCGGGGTGTACGAGACTCGCGCCAGCGCGTTCCTGCTGACCGTCCTCGCCGGAGTCGCCGTCAGCGTGTTCGACGTCACCGGTCGCACCCTGCTGCAGCGGACGATCAGCTCGGACCTGCTCGCGAGCGTGTTCGGAGCGCTCGAGTCACTCATGTGCGCGGGCCTCGCGGTGGGGTTCGTGCTGGCCCCGCTCCTGATCGCGCTGGGCGGTGCCGAGGCGGCCCTGGTCGGCACCGGCGCTGTCCTGCTTGGTCTCCTGGTCTGGGTGTACTCCCGGCTCCGATCCGTGGACTCGTCCGCGTCGGTTCCCGTGGTCGAGATCCACCTCCTGCGATCGATCGACATGTTCGGCGCGCTTCCCGCCCCGACCCTGGAGACCCTCGCCCGAGCCGTTGAGCGGGTCCGCGTCACCGCCGGCACCACGATCATGCATCAGGGGGATGCGGGAGATCGGTACTACGCGATCGCCAGCGGCGTACTAGATGTCACGTGCGACGGCGTCGCGATCGCCAGCCTGTCACGGGGCGAGGGGGTGGGGGAGATCGCGTTGATTCAGGCGACACCGCGAACGGCCACGGTGACCGCCCAGAGCGATGCCGAGGTCTACGCACTCGATCGCGAGCCGTTCCTGCTGGCCGTGACGGGTCATGCCTCGGTTCGCACATCGGCCGATGGCGTCATGCGCCGGAGACTCGAGGAGCTGGCGGCGAGTCGCCCCGGTGGCTAGCCGCTCCGACGTGTGGAAAGGCGTCGTCGCGCAGCGGGCTGCGGGGCCGGGCTGACCCATCCGCCGAGTACGGGGGCTGTTCGCAGACGTAGCGCTGCAGACCCCGTTCGCGAGCGGCCCACTGCGCCTCCACGATGGCCGAGGGTGGGAACACCGATGAGCCGATGTAGCGGACCTTGCCCTGACGGACGAGGTCCGTGAGCGCGCCGAGCGTCTCCTCGATGCCGACGTCGGATTCGCCCTGGGAGTAGATGTCGGCGGTGTCGACGAAGTTGATCCCGGCGTCGAGCGCACGATGGATGATCCGGATGCAGTCGTCGTGGTCGGTGTTGCCCCAGGCGCCAAACATCATCGCCCCGAGGCACAGCTTGCTGACCTGGACGCCGGTGCGTCCCAGCGGTCGGTGCTCCATGGTGTGCTCCTATCCGATTGCGCGCACGTCGGCTATGACGCCGGTGCGGCCGTGTATTCCTCGTCGCTGACGTGCTCGCCCCGAGTGACCGGGCTGCCCATGTCGTCGACCTCCTGCATGGCGATGTGGGTCATGAAGCGCTCGGGCGCCGCGCCGTGCCAGTGGTCCTCGCCGGGCTCGAAGTACACCCGATCGCCGGGGGGGATGACCTCGACCGAGCCGCCCCGGCGCTG
>DATMGZ010000030.1:0-14890 GCA_035555155.1 Solirubrobacteraceae bacterium
CCGAGGCGATCGTCGCCGAGGTGCCGGACAAGGACTCCGGCGGAATGCCGGGCGGCGGCGGCATGCCCGACATGAGCGGGATGATGTAGCCAGACCCGTTCCGAATCGCGAACGGCAGTAAGTAGTTCGAGGGCCCGGCGCAGGCGCGCCGGGCCCTCGTTGTTCATCTGGACGGCCAGGCGGGAAGATTTGACCGCGCGGCGGCGTCGTTAACCTAGGTCAGCCCTGAATGCCCATGTCACCATCGAGCGATCACCCGACCGGCCACTCTGAGCCCTCCCGGCGCGAGCTCGCGGATCTATCCGCACTCGCCGACGGCTCGCTCCCGCTCGAGCGTCGCGACGAGGTGGAGGCTCGGATCGCGTCCTCGGCCGAGCTGAGCGCCATGTACGCCAACGAGCGCCGCGTGGTCGAGCTGCTCGGCGAGCCGCGCAACCGGCCGTTGGCCCCGCCCGCGCTACGGGCACGGATCGACGCGCAGCGCCCGACCAGCGCCGCTCACCGTCGTCGCCGGGCGGTCTACGCCGGCGGGCTCGCCGGCGCTCTGGCCGCGGTCCTGCTGGCGGCGGTGCTTCTGGTCCCCTCTGGCGGCCCCGGCGCACCGTCGGTCAGCGAGGCGGCCGCGCTCGCGGCCCGCGGCGTCGCCGCCTCCGCGCCGGCCCCGGATCCCAACGCGCCCGTTGTCCAGCTCGACCGCAACATCGAGGATGTCTACTTCCCCAACTGGGCCACGCGGTTCGGCTGGACGCCCGTCGGCCAGCGGGTCGACTACGTCGCCGGTCGGCGCGCCGTGACGGTCTTCTACGACTCGCAGGGCAAGCAGATCGCCTACACGATCGTCGCGGCGCCGGCGCTCGGGCAGCCCGCGGCGACGGTCACGGAGCGCAGCGGGACCTCGCTGCGCACGTTCACCGTCAACGGACGCCCCGTGGTGACCTGGCGCCGGTCGGGGCACACGTGCGTGCTGTCCGGGGACGGGGTCCCGGTCGCGGTGCTGCAGACGCTCGCCGCCTGGAAGGCGCCGGGCGTCGTGCGGAGCTGAGCGGCGCTACTGCCCCCGCCGCTCGCTCGGATCGGCCTGGAGCGTCCGGGCCACGCGCTGGCGCGCGCGGTGCAGCCGGGTGGTGATCGTCGCCTCGCGGACCCGGAGCGCGCGTGACGCCTCGCGGTAGGAGAGGCCGACGACGTCGATCGCCACCAGCGCATCGCGGAAGTCGTCGGGCAGGGACGAGATCGCGGCGTACAGCTCGGCGGTCTCGATCGAGGACTCGGGGTTGATCGCGGCGCGGTCCTCGACGAAGTCGAGGTCGTCGGGCAGGGCGGTGGTCTGCGGTCGCCTCGCCGCCGTCCGGCGCTGGCTGAAGAACGTGTTCCGCAGCACCCGCAGCAGGTAGCCGAGGTCGTCCTCGGAGCGGAGCATGCGCGGCTTGCGCAGCACTCGGGCGAAGGTCTCCTGGACGAGATCCTCCGCCTCCTCACGGGATCCGCACAGACCCCACGCGGCACGGTAGAGCCGATCGAGGTGGTCGCCGAGGGCCTCTGGGTCCAGCTGACGTTCGCTCCCGGACATGCAGTCCCGGCGAGCTTACGGGTCTGGTGGGGGCGCTGCAGCTTCGGTGTTCAGTCGCGCAGCTCGGACAGCGGGCGCGGACCGGGCCCGATGTACTTGGCGCTCGGGCGGATCAGCCGGCCCTCGCGCTTCTGCTCGAGGATGTGGGCCGACCAGCCGGCCGTTCGGGCGCACGTGAACATCGGCGTGAACAGCTCCGGCGGTACGTCGGCGAAGTCGAGCACCACGGCGGACCAGAACTCGACGTTGGTCGCCAGCACGCGATCGGGCTTGCGCGCCTGCAGCTCGGCCAGGGCGGCCGTCTCGAGCGCCTCGGCGACCTCCACGCGCGGCGAGCCGATCTCGCGCGCGGTGCGGCGCAGCACCCGGGCGCGCGGGTCCTCGGCGCGATAGACGCGGTGGCCGAAGCCCATCAGGCGCTCGCCCCGGTCGAGCAGGTCCTTGACGTAACGGTCGGCATCGCCGGCCTGCTCGACGTCATCGAGCATCTTCAGCACGCGCGAGGGCGCGCCGCCGTGCAGCGGGCCCGAGAGCGCTCCCACGGCGCCCGACAGGGCGGCCGCGACGTCGGCTCCGGTGGAGGCGATCACCCGGGCGGTGAAGGTCGAGGCGTTCATCCCGTGCTCGGCGGCCGAGATCCAGTAGGCGTCGATCGCCGCGACGTGACGCGGGTCGGCCTCGCCGCGCCAGCGGATCAGGAAGCGCTCGGCGATCCGGCTGGCCTTGTCGACCTCCCGCTGGGGTACCGGCGGCTTGCCCCACCCACGGGCCGACTGAGCGACGAACGAGAGCGCCATCACCGACGCGCGGGCGAGATTGTCGCGCGCCTCCTCGTCGGAGATGTCGATCAGCTGGCCGAAGCCCCACTGTGGCGCCAGCATCGCCAGTGCGGCCTGCACGTCGACGCGCGGGTCGCTCGAGTGGATGCTCAGCGGATGCGGCTCCGCCGGCGGCAGGCCGGGCAGCAGGTGGCCGTCGACGAGCAGGCCCCAGACCTGCCCGAACGGCACCACGCCGACCAGGTCCTCGATGTCGACCCCGCGGTAGCGCAGCGCGCCGCCCTCTCGATCGGGCTCGGCGATCTCCGTTGCGAAGGCGACGACGCCCTCAAGGCCTGACTGCACTTCTGACGTGACGCTCATCTGGGGATGCTCCTGGCCGAGTTCTGGGAGGGCGGTGGCTCCTCCACAGCGTAGACAACGGCGCGTTCGCGCTGCGTCGCGGACCGCGGCGCCCACTAGGCTAGGCCTGTGTCCGAGCTCCTGCGAGCACCGATCGACGAGCTGGCCGGCCGGGTCCGCTCCGGCGAGATGACGGCGTCCGAGCTGGTCCAGGCATGCCTGGAGCGGATCGACGAGCTCGAGCCGGCGATCAACGCCTTCACCCACGTCGCGCACGAGTCGGCGCTCGCCACGGCGGCCGAGATCGACCCCGGTGACCTGCGCCCGTTTGCCGGCGTGCCGATCGCGATCAAGGACAACCGACCCGTGGCGGGGATGCCGCTGACGATGGGCAGCGACCTGTTCGGCGACTACATCGCCGGACACGACGCCTTCTGCGTGCGGCGCCTGCGCGAGGCCGGGTTCGTGATCGTCGGCAAGACCACGCTCCCCGAGATGGGGATCCTCCCCACCACCGAATCGCGGCGCTTCGGCCCCACCCGCAACCCGTGGGACCGCGAGCGCACCCCCGGCGGCTCGAGCGGCGGCTCGGCGGCGGCCGTCGCCGCCGGTATGGTCCCGATCGCCCACGGCAACGACGGCGGCGGCTCGACGCGGATCCCCGCCGCCTGCTGCGGCCTGGTGGGGCTGAAGGGCGCGCGCGGGCGCGTCTCCGCCGGCCCCGACGGAGGCCAGAGCTTCCTCGTCACCGACGGCGTGCTCACGCGCACCGTGTCCGAGACCGCGGCCGTGCTCGATGTGCTGGCGGGCTACGAGCCCGGGGACGCGACCTGGGCGCCGCCGCCGCCGGCGCCCTACGCCGAGCTCGCCGCCCGCGACCCAGGAAGCCTGCGCGTCGGGCTTGCGCTCAACATGCCGCTCGAGGGCGTCGAGCTCGACCCCGTCTGCGAGGCCGCTGTCCGCGAGGGCGCGGCGCTGCTGCAGTCGCTCGGCCATCACGTCGAGGAGGCCCTGCCGCCGTGGTCGAACCTCGGTCTGCTGTCGGACTTCACGCGTGCGTTCGGGCCCAACGTCTCGTTCACGACGCTGATCGGCGGTCGCCTGGCCGGGCGCGAGCCGGCGGTCGAGGACGTGGAGCCGTTGACCTGGGCGCTGTGGGAGCGAGCCCGCAGCGAGAGCTCGCTGACCCTGCTCTCCGCCCAGGCCCGGCTCGAGGCCGTCGCGCGGTCGATCGTCCGCTACCTGGAGCGCTTCGACGTCCTGCTCACGCCGGCCCTCGCGCAGCGCCCCGTGCCGATCGGCGAGATCCACGGCTGCGGCCCCGATCCCTGGGCCCAGTATCAGCGCTCGGGCGCGTTCACGCCGTACACGGCGATCGTCAACGTGACCGGGCTGCCGGCGCTCTCGGTGCCGCTCTACCACGGCGACGACGGGCTGCCGACGGCGATCCAGCTGATCGGCCGCCCGACGCGTGAGGACACGGTGCTCGCGCTCGCCGCCCAGCTCGAGCACGCTCAGCCCTGGGCGCACCGCCAGCCCGAGCTCGCCGAAAGCTGAGGCTGCGCGGGCGGCGGGAGGCTCAGCCGATCCCGAGGACGGTGGGCATCGACTTCGGCAGCACGCCCAGCCGCTGGGCGTCCACGGTCCCGTGCCGCGAGGTCATCGGGATCTCGAGCAGCTCGGCCTCGTCCCAGGTGGCGAACGCGGTCGGGCCGAGCAGCAGCTCGGCCGCCCGCAGCCCGCGCCGCATCACCGGGATCGGCACGCCGAGCACCGGCCGCCGCCGGCCGAAGGACCGCAGCGCGATCTCGACCACGTCGCGATAGGTGAGCGTGTCGGGGCCCGCGAGCTCGTAGCGTGCGCCGTCGGAGGCGTCGGCGAGCGCGCCGCCGGGCAGCGCCGAGAGCACGCAGTCGGCCACGTCCTCGGCCCAGATGGGCTGAAACGGGGTCCGGCCCGAGCCGGAGATTGGCACCACCGGCAGCAGCGACATTCGCTCGAGCAAGCGCAGGAACGGGTCCCGGGGCGAGTACACGACCGACGGCGCGATCACGGTGTGGGTGAGCGAGGACTCCATCACCGCCCGCTCGGCCACCGCCTTGGCCCGCATCAGCCGGGCGCGGCTCCGGGTCGAGGCCCCGAGTGCGGAGAAGAACACGAACCGCTCCACCCCGGCGCGCTCCGCGGCGCGCACCAGGCGCCATGTCGCCACGCCGGCGAGCTCCTCGATCGAGCCCGCCGGTTGATCGCGGATCACCGAGGCGAGGTGCACCACCGTGTCGACGCCCCGCAGCGCGTGGCGGAAGGAGAGGTGGTCGGAGAGATCCCCGAGCGCGATCTGCACCCGGACCCGTTCGACGCCGAGGCGCCGGGGATCGCGCACCAGGCAGCGCACCGGGACTCCGGCTGCGGTCAGACGTCGCAGCAGCGGCATCCCGATCGTTCCGGTGGCCCCTGTGAGCAGCAGCATCGCGGGGAGGCTACAGCGGGCTCGAGCATGCGACTGCGGGCCGGCGCCGCCGTTCTGCTGGAGACGGTGCGCGCGCCGCGTCCGTAGAATGCGCGCGGTGCCGGTACGCGCCGGCCACGTGACCTGTCAACGAATCGAAGCGCAGAGGAATCGAGACGCCCATGGCCTACGTGATCGCCGAGCCCTGCATCGACACGAAGGACAACTCGTGCGTTGAGGTCTGCCCGGTCGATTGCATCCATCCGACGCCCGATGAGCCCGACTACGACAAGGTCGAGATGCTCTACATCGACCCGGAGGAGTGCATCGACTGCGACGCGTGCGTTGAGGCCTGCCCCGTCGACGCCTGCTTTGCCGAGGACCAGCTCCCCGAGGAGTGGCAGAAGTACACGCAGCTCAACGCGCAGTACTACGCCGGCAAGACCTGACCCGCGGGTGACGGGCGCGCCGGGAGGCGCGCTCGCTCACACACCGCGCTCCGCGCCCGCCGGGCGCGCGCACCTTACGCCATTGGGAGCGACATGCCGACCGGCTTCGGCGCCGCCGCCGGAGCGGGCTCCTGCATCACCGGAAGCTCGATCGGCGACAGCGCGATGAGTCCTCGCGCCGCCTGCCGGATCGCCTGCGCGGCGGGATCGTCGGGGTCCGAGAGCACGATCGGCAGGCCGGCGTCGGACTGCTCGCGGAGCGGCATCGTCAGCGGGATCTTGCCGAGCAGCGGCACGTCGAGCTCGTCGGCCAGCAGCTGACCGCCGCCCTCGCCGAACAGCTGGTAGCGCTCGCCGGTGGGGGCCATGAAGCCCGACATGTTCTCGATCACGCCCGCGACCTCGAGCTTCAGCTTGGCCGCCATCTCGGCCGAGCGGCGCGCCACCTTCTGCGCCACCGGCTGCGGGGTGGTGACGATCAGGAACTTGGCCTGTGGCAGCAGCTGGGCCAGCGTCATCGACACGTCGCCCGTGCCGGGCGGCAGGTCGATCAGGAGGTAGTCGAGCTCGCCCCATTCCACGTCCTCGAGGAACTGCTGCAGGGCCTTGTGGAGCATCGGGCCGCGCCACACGACGGCCGCGTCCTGCTCGACGAAGAAGCCGATCGACATCACCTTGATGCCGTCGTGGGCCGAGAGCGGGACCAGCTTGCGCTCGGCGTTGACGTGCGGGCGCTCGGCGCCGAGGCCCAGCATCCGGGGCTGTGAATAGCCCCACACGTCCGCGTCGAGCACGCCGACCTGGCGGCCGTCGGCGGACAGCGCCGCGGCGAGGTTGGCGGTCACGCTCGACTTGCCGACGCCGCCCTTGCCGGAGCCGATGCAGATCACGTTCTTGACCTGGGCGAGCGCGCCCTGGGGGAGCGCGCTGCGGCCGAGCTTGTGGCCGAGAGCGGCCTTCTCTGTGTCGGAGAGCACGTCGAAGGACACATTGACGCCGGCGACGCCGTCGAGGCCGCGCACGGCCTGCGCGACGCCGGTCTCGAAGTGGCTGCGGATCGGGCAGCCGGGGGTCGTCAGCGAGACCATCACGTCGACGACGCCGTTCTCGTGCACGTCGACCGACCGCACCATCTGCAGCTCGACGATGTCGCGCCGCAGCTCGGGGTCGATGACGGCCTTCAGGGACTCGGTGACCTGCTCTTTGGTGGGCATTGGATTGATTCTGCCAAACGGGCGAAGTCGGCCCCGGGGCCTGGGCCGGCGAGACGGTCGCTTAAGGCCGACGGGGCGCCACTTGCGTGACGCCCCGGCGGTTGAGGGAGGAGAGGGTGCTTCATTCGCCGGCGAGGATATGAGGCCGGCGAACCTGTCCCGCTGGGGCGCTCTCCTGGGGCGCCGGCGGGGGAAGGTGGTTGCTACGCGACCGAGTTCAGTCGCTCCTGCGCGTCCGTGACGAACTTCTCGACGTTCGAGGTCAGGCTCTTGGACTGCTTCTCCAGATCCTTGCGGACCTGGCGCACCTCACGCTCGAGCCGGCGGCGGTTCTGCTTGACCGTGCGCTCGACTCGGGTGCGACGCTGACGCAGGTCACGCTCGAACTTCGTGCGCGTGCGGCGAACCTGGCGCTCGAGCCGGTTGCGGGCGGTGACGCCGCGGCGCTCGAAGCGCTTCAGCTCGCGCTCGACGCCCTTGCGGGTGCTGTACTTGGTGGCCAGTCCGCGAACGGTGGAACCGAGGTTCTCGCGGGCGAGCAGGCTCGCTCCGACGGGCACCAGCACGACGCGCTCGGCGATCTGCTGGACCTGCTCCACCGGAGTGCGAGGCTGAGTCGAAGTGGTGGTCGAAGCCGTGCCGGCAGGCTTACGCGTACGCGCTGCGGTCGGCGTCTTGCGTGTGGTGGCGGGCTTGCGCGCGCTGGGATTGCTGCTGCTGGTAGCCATTTGGTTCCGGTTGCTCCGCTCCCGTAGGACTAAGGATATTACTTCTAAGTTTGTCCGGTCTAAGGATAACGACCGAACATGTGTTTGTAAACCAAACGGGTTATGCGGTTACACGAGCGTAGCCGTCGGGCGCGCAGCCGATCTGGAGCCTCCCCGCGGGAGAGGGGCATATCGGCCGCCGCCGGAGCAGGGAGTCAGGCGCCGCTGGTCAGCTCGTGCGGCGTCGTCCGGGCGACCCACGCCGCCGGATCGCGCAACTCGGCCTGCGACGGCAGCGCCTCGGGCCGGGAGAACACGCGGTGAAGCGTCTCCGGTCCGCTCTGGCGCACGACGGCGTCGCAGAACTGCTTGCCCTGTTCGTACTGCTTGAGCTTGAGATCGAGCCCGAGCAGCTTGGCGAGCAGACGCGAGAGGCCCGACTGGGACTTCCGGCGGCGGTTTAGCGCCGCGCGCAGCTCCGGCAGCGAGGGCAGCAGGTCCGGGGCCACGACGTCCATCACGTGCTCGGCGTGGCCCTCGATCACCGCCATCACGGCCTGGACGCGGTCGAGCGTGTCGCGCTCGGCCTCGCTCGTGACCAGGGTGATCAGGTCGCCCTGGCGCAGCGCGGCGACGGTGCGGCGGATCTCCGCGCCGGTCGGCAGGCGGAGCTTGCGCTCGCTGTCGATCCGCACCTCGGCGGTGGACAGCAGCTCGCGCACCAGGCCCGCGACGTAGCCCTGGAGCCACGGCACGCTCGCGAACTGGACCGCGTGCGTGACCTCGTGCAGCGCCACCCAGGTCAGGAACTCGGTCTCCTCGGCGTCGAAGGCGCGCACGGCCTGGCCGAGGTTCGGCAGCACGAACAGCAGCCGCGGCGGCCGGCCGTTCTCGGCCGGATCGAGCAGCACCAGCTCGTACTGGCCGAGCACCCGCTGGGCCATGTAGCCGAGCACGACGCCGACCTCGGTGCTCAGCACGACGCCGAGCCCGAGCTGAATCGCCGGACGCAGGGGCCCGAGACCCGTGCCCGCGCGCTCCAGCACCGGGTCGAGCATGGTCTTCATCGCGCCGACGTTGCTGGCCACCCACTCCTTGCGGCTCACGCCCTCCGGCGGCGGCAACGGCTGCGCCGGGGTGAGGCCGGTGTAGGCGGTCACGCGACGCTCGCTCTCGGCCGCCAGCTCGGGCAGCGCCGAGGCGGGAGCGCCGTTCTCGCCGGGGCCGGCGACGTAGCCGGCGATCCGCTCGGCCAGGATCCAATCGATCATACGGCCGGAATCCTCTCCAGCTCGTGCAGCGTCTCCACCGTCCGCGCGGCGATGATCGGCGAGCTCGGCGTGGCGTCGAGTGGCGCCGCGAGCGGGTCCGCGAAGCTCGGGAAGCTCACCTGGCCGCCGGCCTCGCGGATGATCAGCTGGCCGGCGGCGGCGTCGACCCCACGGCAGTTGCGCAGCGACACCATCCCGTCGAACCGGGCGGCAGCGACCTGGCACAGCGCGGAGGCGATCGTGCCCATCGCGCGCAGCCGGTAGGCCGCTCCGACCAGCGCATCGATCGACGCCGCGACCCAACGCGGGTCGGCGGACTCGATGCCGAGGATCTCCAGGCGCCCATCGCGTCCGCGACGCTCGCTCGCGGTCGGGTCCAGGCGGGCACCGTTGCACCACGCCCCCTCGCCGCGTCGGGCGTACCACTCCTCGGAGGGCCCGAAGTCGTACACGAAGCCGAACACGACCTCCGACATCCGCTCGCCGGCGGCCACGGCGATCGACAGCGCATGATGGGGGACCCCGCGCTTGGCGTTCAGCGAGCCGTCGATCGGATCGATGATCACCCGGACCGAGCGGTCGCCATAGTCGATCTCGCCACCCTCCTCGGACAGGGCGCTGAAGCGATATCCCTCGGCCTTGAGCCCGTCGAGCTCACCGAGCACGACGAGCTCCGCGGCGCGGTCGATGAGGAGTGTGCGGTCGCCGCCGTGCCCCCTCGTGCCGGTTTCCTGCGCGCGCTCGGCCGTGCTCGGAGCGTCGGCGAGAACCTGCTCGAGCCCGGTCACGGCGCGCCGGCACACCGACAGCCAGTCCGCATCGATTGCTGATCGTGTGCTGCTCATGAGGAACTTATGCTGTCAGAGTGGAGTTGCCGCCCGATCGAGACCTGCTCGGTCCACAGCTCGAGGCCGTCATGCACCGGGGCTCGCCGCTGCTCGTCGTCGGCGGGGCGGGCACGGGCAAGTCGCGCATCATCACCGCTCGCTTCCTCGCGTTCGTCGCCGAGGGCACCGCGCCGGAGCGACTGCTCGTGCTGACCCCGACCGCCGCCACCGCCGAGGCCCTGCGCACCACGCTCGAGCAGGGCCTCGAGCGAGGCTACGAGGAGCTGTGCGTGGAGACTCCGCTCGCGCTCGCCGCGCGCCTGCTCGATGCCGCCGGCTGGGAGAACGACGCGCTCTCCTCGGTGCTCGGCCCGGGCGATCGGCTCGCCATGCTCCTCGGGCGGATCGACGAGCTGCCACTGCGCCACCACGACTTCGGCGGCAGCGCCACGGCGCTGCTCGGCGGCTTCGTGCGCCGGATCGACCGGCTCAAGGCCGAGCTCGTGACGGCCGAGGACTATGCCCACTGGGCCGGCGCCCTGGCCGAGGGTGAGGACGGAGCGCTGGCGGACGCGCCCGACGGCGGCGCCAGCGCGGCGCTCGAGCAGGAGTTCGCCGAGGTCTACCGCGCCCACGAGCGCATGCTCGGCGAGGGGAGTGCCCGGGATGCCGGCGACCTCATGCGCGAGGCACTGCGGATGGTCCACGAGCGCCCGGGGACCGCGCGCCGCTTCGAGCACGTGCTGGTCGACGACGCGCACGACTTCGACCTCGCTGCCGCCGGCCTCGCCCGCGCGGTGGCGGTCGGCGGCCTGAGCGCGGCCGGCGACCCGCGGGCGGCGTTGCGGCGCTTTCGCGGCGCCGGGGTGGCCCGCCTGCGCGACCTCGCGGCGGGGGACGCGCACACCGTCAGGCTGGAGCGCGGCCTACGCTGCCGCGAGCGCGTGGCCCGTGCCGCGGGGGTCGTGGCCGGCGTCGCGGCGCCGCAGTCGCCGCCCGGCGGCGAGGTCGCGTTCTGGCGCTGCGCCAACGACCGCGCGCAGGCCCAGTCGGTGGCCGTCGACGTCGAGCGGTTGATCTCGCGCGAGGGCGTGAAGCCCGGCCGGATCGCGATCCTCGTCTCCGCCGTCGCGCGCGAGGGGCAGGCGGTGGCGGTGGCGCTCGAGGAGCGCGCCGTGGCCCACCGGCTCGTCGGCGAGGCCGCGTTCTTCCAGCGCGCCGAGATTCGCGACGTGCTCGCCTGGCTGCGGCTGCTGGCCGATCCGGCCGACGCCGGCGCGGTCGTGCGGGCGCTCGCCCGGCCCCCGGTCGAGCTGCGCTCGGTGGACATCGCCCGCTGCACTCAGATCGCCCGCCGGCGCAAGCTGGACATGGTCGCGGCGCTGGCCGCCGCCACCGAATCGCCGCAGGTCCCGCCCGAGGCGCGCGAGCGGATCCGGGTGTTCCTGAAGCTCTACCGCTCCGCGGTGGCCGCGCTCGACACGACCCGGCCGGATCTCTACGTCCACCGCCTGATCGAGCGCCTCGGCCTGCGCCGGCAGCAGCTGTTCGCCGCCCAGGCCGACGTGGTCGAGCGGCTGCGGGCCCTGGCGCGCTTCGGCGAGCTGGCCTCCGCCCACGTCCGCCGGGCGCCGCAGGCGACGCCGCGCGAGTTCGCGCGCTCGATCGCCGCCGTGGCCGACTCGGCCCTGCCCGAGCAGGAGGAACCGGAGCTGGGCGACGCCGACGCGGTCCAGGTGCTCGAGCTCGGTGCCGCCGGCGGCCTCGACGCCGACCACGTCTACGTCCTCGGCCTCCACGCCGGCCTGGCGGCGCCGGTGCCCGAGCAGATCCCCGACGCGCTGCTGCGCGAGGAGGTCCCCGCCGACACGGCCGAGAACCGCCGCACGATGCTGCGCCAGCTCCTGTACGTGGCGATCAGCCGCGCGGGCCGGCGGTCGGTGCTGGCCTATCCCGAGACCGGCGAGCGCGGCAGTGCCCACGGCCCCTCGCCGCTCGTCGAGGAGGCGCGCATCGCGCTCGGCGCAGACTGGGAGGACAAGCAGGAGGAGCTGTTCGGACCCGCGGAGACGCTCCACTCGACCTATCGCCTGCTGCGCGACGAGCTGCTCGAGGGCACGATGCGCGCCGGGGGGCGCCTGGGCGAGCTGCGCTTCGACACCGACCTCGACGTCTCGCACGCGGTCGTCCGCTATCTCGAGCTTCTCAAGGTCGCGGCACTGATCGCCCGGCCCGAGGGCCAGAGCGTCGCCGAGGCCCTCCGGGACGTCAACTCACGGATCCTGCAGGCCGTGAGCGCCGAGCAGCGGGAGATCTTCACCTCCTCGGTGCTCGACGAGTACCTGCTCGACGCCGAGCGCGACGCCGGCCGCCGCGCGAAGGCGATGGCCGCGCGCGACGAGCCCTCGCTCGATCCCTTCCTGCCCAAGCGCGGCGACGGCGTGGTCCTGTCGGCCTCCGACATCGACACCTACCGGACCTGCCCGCTGAAGTACAAGTTCGCGCGCGTGTTCCGGATCCCGCAGGAGCCGACGATCCACCAGCGTTTCGGCATCCTCGTGCACCAGGTGCTCGAGCGCTTCCATGCCGGCGACGGCTCCGGCACCCTGGCCGAGCTGCTCGGTCTGCTCGACGCGGGCTGGCGCCGGGGTGGCTTCGCCGACTCCGAGGAGGAGCGCCAGTTGCGCGGCAAGGCCGCCTCGGCCCTCACCCGGTATCACGCGCGCTTCCAGTCCGAGGAGTCCGAGCCGATGTGGTTCGAGCGCTCGTTCACCTTCAAGCTCGGGCCGCATCTGCTCCGCGGCCGGGTCGATCGCGTCGACCGTCTCCCCGGTGGCGAGTACGAGCTGATCGACTACAAGACCGGGCGGCCCAAGAGCGCGGCCCAGCTCGCCGACGACGTCCAGCTGTCGCTGTACGCGGTGGGGGCCCGGGAGGCGTGGCGGCTGGAGTCCTCCCAGCAGGCCTACTACTACCTGTTGGACGACCAGAAGATCGCCGTCCCGTCCGACGAGGGTGGCCGCGAGTGGATCCTCGAGGTGGCGATGGAGGTCGCCGAGGGGATCCTGTCGCAGGGGTTCGAGCCGACGCCGTCGTTCGCGGCCTGCTCGATGTGCGACTACCGGCTGGTGTGCCCGGCCGCGGAGCGGTAGGCGCGGGCCGGACTACTGCTGGGGTTCGTCGTCGCGCTGGCGCAGGAAGCGCTGCAGGTCGCGCGCGATCGTGTCGCCCGACGGCAGCGAGCCCGGCTCGTCCGGATCCTCGTCGCCGGCGGCCTGCTCCAGGCGTTCGACGAACGCCTGGATGTCCGGGTCGCTCTGCACGGCCAGGTTGACCTGGCGCTCGTAGTCGGCGGCAGCAGTCTCGAGCCCGGACGCGTCGACCGCGACCCCGACCAGGCCCTCGAGCTTGCGGACGAGCGCGAGCGCCGCCTTCGGGTTGGGGGCGGCGGCGATGTAGTGCGGGACCGCGGCCCACAGGCTGGCCGACGGCAGGCCGGCGTCCTGAACGGCCGCGTGCAGCACGCCGACGATCCCGGTCGGACCCTCGTAGGAGGAGGAGCTCATCCCGAGCCGCGCTACCAGTGCCGGATCGGAGGCGAGTCCGGTGACCGATACCGGCCGGGTGTGAGGAACGTCGGCCAGCAGCGCGCCCAGGGTGACCACCAGCTGCGCGCCGAGGGCCTCGACCAGCTCCACGATCAGCTGGCAGAACCCCCGCCAGCGAAACGACGGCTCGCTACCGGACAGCAGGATCAGATCACGCGGCGCGCGCGGCACCCGCGCGGCGAACAGCTCGACCTCGGGCCACACGATCTGACGCGCGCGACCCTCGACCAGCGTGATCCGCGGCCGAGTGGCCTGAAAGTCGTAGAAGTCCTCGGGATCGATCGTCGCGAACCGCTCCGCCCCGAGCGCACCGGCCACGAACGAGATCGCCGTCGACGCGGCATCCGCCGCATCGTTCCAGCCCTTGAAGGCACACACGAGCGCGGGGGCCCTCAGACCATCTGGGCGGTGCTCCCATCGCAGTGGCTGCATCCGATCCACCGTACATCATGGGCGTATGCGTCCGGCCGATACGACCGCGAGACTCCCTCTTAGCGCTCTGCGCCCCGGCGAGAGCGTCGACGGCGTGTTCGCTTGCACGCGCAAGGACCGCCTCACGACCCGTACCGGGTCCGCCTACCTGGCCCTCGAGCTCCGCGATCGCACCACCGTGATGCCCGCCCGCGCCTTCCAGGACGCCGACGCCCTGGCCGGCCGCTTCGAGCGCGGCGACCTCGTCCGCGTCACCGGTCGCGTCGAGCGCTTCCGCGACGATCTCGTGCTCGAGGTGGCGGAGATCGCCCGCGCCGGCGACGGCGAGGCCGATCCGGCCGACTTCCTGCCCTCCGCCTACCGCGACCTCGACGAGCTCGACGGCTTCCTCGAGCATCTCGTCACCGAGGTCTTCGACCGCCGCTATCGCGCATTGCTCGATTCGCTGCTCGCCGATCAGGCGCTCCGGGGCGCCTGGCGCCGGGCGCCCTGCACCCGCGCCGGCCACCACGCCTACCTCGGCGGCCTGCTCGAGCACACGGTGGCGGTCGCGACGCTCGCCCACGACGTCTGCCAGCTGCATCCCAAGCTCAACTCCGACCTGCTCCTCACCGCCGCCATCGTGCACGACCTCGGCCGGACCGAGGAGTACACCTACGGCGCCGAGTTCGGCCTCACCGACGAGGGACGCCTGCTCGGCCATATCCAGATCGGCCAGCGGATCCTCACCGACCGCGCGGCCGAGCTCGACGACGAGCGCCGCCTCGCGCTCCTGCACTGCGTCCTCTGCCACCACGGCCCCGAGCAGGCGCCAGGCCGGCGCTTCGCCTCGGCCGAGGCGGTCGCGTTGTATCGCCTCAACGCACTCGACGGGTACGTCAAGGGCGTGCTCGAGCACGGGCTTCCCGGCTGACGCCGAGCCACGCTCGGCGCCCATAGGATCAGCAGCGGCGCGGCACGGGCCTGGTGGCTCATCCGGTCTTCAAAACCGGCAGGGCGGGGCAGCCCCCCGCTTGGAAGGTTCGATTCCTTCGCCGCGTCGTGGCTGGGGTTTCCCTGCATTGGCGCAAGACTTGAGCTAGAGGGCTGGCGTGGGGTGCAACGTCACAGAGCGTCACTCAACGTCCAGATACGCCGCTTCCCGTACCCACGCCGTACCCACGGAAGCCAGAATCCCGGCTCGGCCGTGCCGTGGGACCATGCACCGATGCCCTTGCGACCGTGCAGGCGCGCCGCTGAGGC
>DATMGZ010000031.1:0-3420 GCA_035555155.1 Solirubrobacteraceae bacterium
CCCCGCGGCCGCCGCGGCGGTAACACCCGCTCCAATCAGGCGCTCGAGCTCGTTGTGGCCCAGCCGGGAATCACCATCCCGCAACTCGCCGAGGCGCTGAAGATTCAGCCCAACTACCTGTATCGGGTCATGCCGAAGCTCGTCTCCGACGGGTCGATCCGGCGCGAGGGCCAGGGCTGGTACCCGGTCGCATCAAGCTCGTAGGTCTCGAGCGATCGCCGCATCACCTCTGACGGCTCGACCCGCGCCACCGGCACCGGCGGCGCGGGTCGTGTCAGCACACTACGAGATCAGACCGAGATCCCTGACCGCGTCGCGCTCCTCGCCGAGCTCGGCCACGGTCGCATCGATTCGGGCGCGCGAGAAGTCATCGAGGTCCAAGCCCTGGACGACTTCGTAGGCGCCGCCCGAGGTGGTGACGGGGAAACTCGAGATGACACCCTCGTCGACGCCGTAGGACCCGTCCGATGGAATCGCCATGGACACCCAGTCACCCTCCGGCGTCCCGAGCACCCAATCGTGCACGTGGTCGATCGCGGCGTTGGCGGCTGAGGCCGCGCTCGACGCGCCACGCGCCTCGATGATCGCCGCGCCGCGCTTCTGCACCGTGGGGATGAAGTCGTTCTCGAGCCAGCCCTGGTCGTTCACGACCTCGGCGGCGCTCTGACCCTTCACCTTGGCGTGGAAGATGTTCGGGTACTGCGTGGCGGAGTGGTTGCCCCAGATCGTCATGTTGGTGATCTCGGATACCGTCGCGCCGGTCTTCTTCGCCAGCTGAGCGATCGCGCGGTTGTGGTCGAGGCGGGTCATCGCGGTGAACCGCTCACGGGGAATGTCGGGCGCGTTGCTCATCGCGATCAGCGCGTTGGTGTTGGCCGGGTTGCCGACCACGAGCACCTTGATGTCCGGGGCGGCATGCGCGTTCAGAGCCTGGCCCTGGGGCTTGAAGATGCCGCCGTTGGCCTCGAGCAGATCGCCCCGCTCCATGCCCTTCGAGCGCGGGCGGGCACCGACGAGCAGCGCGATGTTGACACCGTCGAAGGCCACCTTGGGATCGTCGGAGATGTCAATTCCATCCAGCAGCGGGAACGCGGAGTCGTCCAACTCCATCGCCGTTCCCTCGGCCGCCTTGACCGCCTCCGGGATCTCGAGCAGCGACAGCCTGACCGGCGTCTCGGGACCGAGCAGCTGTCCACTGGCGATCCGGAACAGGATCGCGTAGCCGATCTGGCCGGCGGCTCCGGTCACGGCAACTTTCACAGGCTGTGTCACTGGGTCATCTCCTCGAGGCAGATCGCAGAACGTTGGTCGTCATCGCCACTTCGCGGGGGCGTGCGGCGGCTGGACACGCAGGCGGTCGGGCCGCCGTCTGATCGATGCTATCCCAGCGCGAGTGATTCACTTCCGCCGATGTCGATCACACGCGAAAGCCGGGCGGCCACGCACGAGGTGGCCAATCAGCCGCCTCCGCTGCAGGGCTACAACCTGGCCGCGGAGGACCGCCCGCTGATGGAAGCCGTGAGCCGCGAGGGCGGAGACTGGGCGCGGGATCGGGTGCTGGCCCTGGGCGATCTGGCCGGCCGCCCGGAGACGCTCGAGCTCGGACGGCTGGCCAACGAGAACCCGCTGCAGCTGCGCACCCACGATCGCTACGGAAACCGAATCGACGAGGTCGAGTTCCACATCCGGCCTGGCACGAACTGATGCGGATCTCGGTCGGCAGCGCAGTCGCCTCCCTCCCTCGGCGCGAGCCCCAGCCCGGCGCCCACGCCGCCCGGGCGCCCTTGTTGATCGTGGCCAGCCAGGTCGAGCCCGGCCACCAATGTCCGGTGACGATGACCTTCGCGGCCGTGCCGGCGCCGGGCCACGCCGCCGAGGCGCTCGAGGTCCTGGGCGGCAACGGCTACGTCGAGGAGTCGGGGATGCCGCGCCTGTACCGGGAGGCGCCGCTGAACTCGGTGTGGGACGGATCAGGCAACGTGATCTGCCTCGATGTGCTGCGCGCGCTCTCGCGCGAGCGCGGCACCGCCGAGGCGTTCCTGGCCGAGGTGTCGCTGCCCCCCGGCGTTGAGCTCGAGGCGATCATCGACCGCCGCCGGCCCCGGGTCGGGCGCTGATGGCCGCCGGCGCCGCACAGAGGCTCGAGGTCAGCTTCCGCTCCGACGACGTGGACTGCCGCGCGTGGCTGTTCGAGCCCGCCGGCACGCCGTCCGGCGACCGGCCGCTGGTGATTCTCGGCCACGGGCTCGGCGCCACCCGCGAGCTGGGCCTCGCGCCGTTCGCCGAGCGATTCGCCGCCGGGGGCATCACCGCGCTCGCGTTCACCTACCGCCACTTCGGCGACAGCGCCGGCCTGCCCCGTCAGCTGCTCGACATCGAGCGCCAGCTGACCGACTGGGCCTCAGCCCTGCGCTACGCGCGCTCGCTGCCCGGCGTCGATCCCGCCCGGATCGCCATCTGGGGCAGCTCGTTCGGCGGCGGCCACGTGATCGAGACCGCCGCCCGCGACGGTCGCGTCGCCGCCGTCGTCAGCCAGTGCCCGTTCACCGACGGGCCCGCGTCGGTCCGCGCAGCCGGTCCCCGCGCCGTTGCCCTCTCGACCGCGCTCGCCCTGCGCGACGAGCTCTCACGCGTCCGCGGCGCACCGCCCGTCCGCGTGCCGCTCGTCGGCCCGCCCGGTTCGGCCGCGCTGATGACCGCCCCCGACGCCGAGCCCGGCTACCGCGCCCTGATCCCGCCCGGGCTCGAGTTCGACGACTCGGTCGCGGCGCGCATCCTGCTGCACATCGGGCTCTACCGCCCCGGCCGCTCCGCCGCCAAGATCACCTGTCCGATCCTCTTCTGTATCTGTGAGCGCGACTCCGTCGCCCCCGCCGCGACGGCGCTGCGCTACGCCGAGCAGGCGCCCCGGTCGGAGATCAAGCGCTACCCCATCGGCCACTTCGACATCTACGCCGGCTCCGGGTTCGAGGTCGCCGTCGCCGACCAGGTTGACTTTCTGGGGCGGCACCTGGGGGTGTAGGGCCGGTTCTGGTCGGGTCACCCGTGAGGCGTCGTCGGTGCGGCGCGTCAACGGCTGGCTGAGGAAGGGGGCGTGCGTCTCGACGCGCCGGTGGGGCTCACGGTTGTGGCCTCCCGCGGTGCTTAAGTCGACAAACCGCCCCGTCGAAGACGACTCTGCGCGCCTAAGCGCCTCCGGGGCGCTTAGGCGCGCAGAGAGCGAAAACCGGCATGAGTTTGGCGAGATAAGCACCGCCGCCCGACGCCCGACGCCCGACGCCCGACGCCGGACGCCCGGCGGGCACGAAAACGCAGCCACACCCCTTCCCCAGCCAGCCGTTCAACGCCCGCCCTACCACGCGGTACGCGTTCAGATCCCCGGGGGTCTGATCGTTTGATCAGGCGGCGATCTGATCGGCG
>DATMGZ010000032.1:0-3842 GCA_035555155.1 Solirubrobacteraceae bacterium
CCACTCCCAGGCTCCGGGCAGCGTCTCGTCGAAATCGTTGGGACCGAACACCATCCGGCGGTCGGGCGCGGCGAAGCCGCCGAAGTTCGAGATGTGCGCATCGCCGCAGGCCTGCACGACGATGCCGGTGTCGGGCGTCACCGCGAGGTCGGCGGCCATCACCGCCGCGGCGCCGCGGTAGAAGGTGAACGGGGATACGAGCATCCGCCCGTAGCGGATCGGCACGAGCTCCTGCACGCGCGTGGCGGCCTGCGCCGAGAGGGTCGCGATCGGATCGGTCCGGACCGGGGCCGGGGACCAGTCGCCGTGGGCCGAACGTGGCACGCGCCGCCGCGCCTCGCGCCCGCGCTCGGCCGATTCGCCGGACTGCAACCTCGCCTGTCTGGGCCCCGACGGCATGGGGGCCACCCTAATGGACGGGCTCGGGCTCCGGTATCGCGGCCGCCGGCGCGGGTTCCGCCGACGGAACCGCAGCGCGGCCCTCGAACCAGGCCTCCCCCTCGAGCGAGAGATCCAATCGTGCCCGAACACGTAGGTCACGATGCCGAACGCGGCGGCGATCGAGAGCAGGTTCATGACGACCGCCTTGAGCGCCACCAGCGGCGCCCGGAAGGCGACGAGCAACAGCAGGAAGGAGAGAGTGAGCACGACGCCGATCACGATCGGCAGGCGACTGCCCGTTGTCGCCCTGGCCGAGGTCGAGCCCGGTCACGGGCGCCGCGAGCACCGCCACGAGCGCCAGCGCGATCACGAGCGCGGGCCACGGGCGCCGCGCCAAAGCGAGCCCAGCGCGCCCAGCACGAGCAGCCGCCGGCACGCGCAGAACTGTCCGATACAGGAGCGGTGTCATCGGCGGCCCTCGCCGTAATCGGCCACGGACGGCTTGATGTTGAGTCGTGCGACCCAGCTATCGTTGCCAGTACGTCATGACCGAATCGCGCGCGTCTGTGGCAGGACGCCGATGACCGACATCGGCGATGGTCAGTTCCACAAGGGCCAGGCCGTGTGGGTGATCGAACCCGGCGGCGCGCAGCGGCCGGCCGAGTACGTCGGCGAGGGTGAGCTGGGCGCGTGGTTCGGCGGACCGCCCACGGTGATCGTCGTCTACCCCGATACGCGGAGCGGCGAAGCCGTCGAGCTCGACCGCGTCATCCCGCGCGACACGTAGGCGCCCGAGGCGCCGGCCGGCTCAGCCGGCGCACTACCTGACGTAGCGGCAAGCCACGAGGTCGAGGTCCCGAACCCGTGCTTGTCCGCCGGGCCCATGCCGCCCCCACTTCCCAACCGGGACCCGGTGTGGGCGTGCCGATCTATCGCCTAGACGCGTGGGGCGCCGGTCTTCGCCCGCCAGCGCCCGAGAACCTTCTTCACCGCGGACCGGCGCCGCGCCGCCTCGAGTGTGAAGCTGACCGAGGTGGTCAGCTTGTACGCCTCGTTGCAGCGCTTCGTCAGCGCGTCCAGCTCCGCCCGGGATCGCTCCCACGACGTCTGGTTCAGGTCCAGCCTGCGCCACTGGTCCGCGTCGGTGTGGATGGCGTGGAAGTCGAGTGAGGCCGTCTCCCTGGCCTTGCCCAACGTCGCGGCACTGAGGCTGGCCCTGGCTGCCACCGCGACCGCCGAGGCGAGCGCCAGGTAGGAGACCGTGTTCTTGCCGACCAGGTCGGCCAGGCCGGTGGTGGCGGCCAGGCCGGCGAGTACGGCGGCGATCAGATTCAGGATCACGTCGACCCGTTTCCAATCGCGGGCGCGGTGCCGCAGGTGCTCGGCGTTCAACGCGCACAGGGCAGCCAGCTTCGAGAATTCCTCGTCGATCGCGCCGCGATCCGGACTGTCGGCCACGTGCGCCGCCTCCGATCCTCGCTCAGGCGCGTCCTACCGGATCGCCTGCACGCTCAGGTACACCGGTCCGCCGCGGGAGCAGGCCCGGAACGGGAACGGGATCGCCTTCGACGCGGTCTGGTTGGGCGGGTACACCCGCAGGCCTGCAGCGGTCACCGGGCGGCACGCGGAGGGCGTGAACAGGCTCACATCGACGATCCGGAGCACCTCCGTGGCGGTGGCGCCGTCGGCCAGCTTGACGAGCTTCGGCTGGGGCGAGCTGGTGCGAGACGCCGCCTTGCCGAGCTGGTGGCCGCGCAGATTGACCGCGGACACCCCGGAGTAGCCGGTGAGCGTGCAGCTGTGCCCGGACAGGTTGGTCAGCTTGAGCATGTAGTAGCTGCTTCCGGCCGCCCCGCTTCCCCGAGTATCCAGCCAGACGACGAGGCCGGATGACACGCAGCGCGGCGTTCCGGACGCTGTGCGGGCGCGCGCACCGGCGGTCCCAGAGCCGGCGAGGACAGTCGCGGCGACGGCCGCCGCGACGGCAGCGGCCACCGGGATCGCTCGACGGGAAAGGAGAGTGGGCGTGTGCAACGTGCGCCCCTTTCACTAGGCGGTAACACGGATCGGTTGCGAGTATGACCTGACCGGTGGTCGGACCCGGCCGCGGTGCTATACACGCACACACGACAGTGCTCGGCGGTCTCCACAGTGTCTGACAACGGCCCCAGCGGCACCGCCGTCGCGGCGCGTGACCTCACGCGCCGCTATGGCGAGGGCGCGACGGCGGTGGACGCGCTGCGCGGCGTCTCGCTCGACGTCGCGCGCGGGCAGCTGGTGGCGGTGATGGGACCGTCGGGCTCGGGCAAGTCGACGCTGATGCACTCGCTGGCCGGGCTCGACAAGCCGACCAGCGGCACGGTCACGATCGCGGGCACCGAGATCACGGGGCTCGACGACGGCGCGATGACGCGTCTGCGCCGCGAGCACATCGGGTTCGTGTTCCAGTTCTTCAACCTGCTCCCGATGCTGAGCGCCGAGGAGAACGTGCTGCTGCCGCTGACCATCGCCGGCGAGAAGCCCGACCGCGCGTGGTTGGACGAGCTGCTCGCCAAGACCGGCCTCGCCGGTCGCCGCTCCCACCGGCCATCGGAGCTCTCGGGCGGCGAGCAGCAGCGCGTGGCGATCTCACGCGCGCTGGTGACCCGCCCGACGATCATGTTCGCCGACGAGCCGACCGGCAACCTCGACTCCCGGACGGGTGGCGAGATCCTGAATCTGCTCCGGGACTCCGCCGCCGACTACGGGCAGACGATCGTGATGGTGACCCACGAGGCGCGGGCAGCCTCGATCGCCGACCGGATCCTGTTCATCGCCGACGGGCTGATCGTCAAGGAGCTGACCGAGGCCGACGCCGCCGACGTGCTCGAGGTGATGGGGTCGCTGCAGTCATGACCCAGGTCGCGCTGAAGGGACTGCTCGGGCGCAAGCTGCGGGTGGCCCTGACGGCAATCGCGATCGTGCTCGGCGTGGCGATGGTGAGCGGCACCTACGTGCTGACGGACACGATCAAGTCGGCCTTCGGAACCGTGTTCACGCAGGTCTACAAGAACTCCGACGCGGTGATCACCGGCAAGAGCGCAATCGGCAACGACAACAACGGCCGCAGCGCCGCCCCGTCGCTGCCGGCTTCGCTGCTGGGCGAGGTGCAGCGCCTCCCCGGTGTCGCCCTGGCGTCGGGCGGCGTCTCCGACACCGCGCAACTGGTCGGCCACAACGGCAAGGTGATCTCGCGTGGCGGTGCGCCCGGACTGGCCTTCTCGTACGAGCCGCGCGGTGAGCGGTTCAACCCGCTGGTCCTGACCAGCGGCAACTGGCCTAGTGGCCCGGACCAAGTGGTGATCGATTCCGACACGGCCGGCAAGGACGGGTTCGCGACCGGGCAGGAGATCGGCGTCATCGCCCGAGGGCCGGTGCGGAAGTTCCGGATCGCCGGCACCGCGAAATTCGGATCGGTCTCC
>DATMGZ010000033.1:0-28260 GCA_035555155.1 Solirubrobacteraceae bacterium
AGAACCCGCCGCCGGTCACCTCCTTGATTCGGTCGTTGAGGTCGTTGGAACGCAGTTCGACCCAGCGCCGGCCGTTCCGGTACGCGAGCAGCCTCTCGCCGCCGTAGCGCCGGCGTTTGCACTGCGCAACCACCGCCCGGACGGCGGGATCCGCGATCGCCTGCACACGCCGTCGTCCACCCTTCCCCTCGTAGTCGAACACGAGCTGGTCGCGCTCGAGCCGCACGTGCTCCTTGAGCATCGTGGCCAGGCCGTAGCTCCCGTTCTGCTCGGCATAGCTCTCGGAGCCGATCCGAAAGAAGCCGAGGTCGAGCAGCAGCAGCCCGCAGGCGACGACTCGCTCGTAGGTCAGCTCCTCGCCGCGCAGATCACGCCGCGCGCGGCGGCGCAGGCGGGGCAGCGTGGGGGCGAACTCGAGCGTCACGTCGAACTTCGCCCGGTCGCGCCGCTCTCGCCAGAGCGGGTGGTAGAGGTACTGCTTGCGGCCGGCGGCGTCGATCCCCGTGGCCCGGATGTGGCCGAGCGGGTCGGGACAGATCCAGGCATCGGTCCAGGCCGGCGGGATCGCCAGCTCGCCGATGCGGGTGAGCTCGGCCTCGTCGCGCAGCCGGTCACCAGCCCGAGGTCGAACATCTGCTGCCGCGTGACCGCGAGCTTGACCGGCCGGTCGGTGACCTTCGCGCACAGCGCGGCGAGCACGACGTGCGGCCGGGGCGTGCCCTTGGAGCCGAAGCCGCCCCCCACGTGCGGAGAGATGACACGCACCTGTTGCGGGTCGAGACCCAGCACCTTGGCCACGGATTCCCGGGCCGACGGAGCGCCCTGCGTGGAGTCGTACAGCGTCAGCGCGCCGCCGTCCCACACGGCCATCGTCGCGTGCGGCTCCATCGGATTGTTGTGGGTCGCGGCCGTGGTGTACGTCGCGTCGAGCTGCACCGCCGCCTGGGCGAACGCGGCGTCGCAGTCGCCCTGCTCGGTGTCGGTCGGGAAGCGAGGGTTGACGACGTCGGGCTTGTAGAGCTTCGGATGCTGCGGCGTGAGCATGACGTCGTGGCCGCCGTCGTCGTAGCCGATCCGCACCAGCGCGGCGGCCTCGCGCGCCGCCTCGAGCGTCTCGGCCACGACCGCGCCGATGATCTGGCCGCGGTAGGACACCTCGGGCGACTGCAGGATGGACAGCTCGCCGTCGGGCACCGGCTGCAGCTCAGGCGCGTTCTCGTGCGTGAGGATCGCGATCACTCCGGGCGCCGCAAGGGCCGGGCCGGCGTCGATCGAGCGGATCGTGCCCCGCGCGATGGTGGCGCCGATGATCCAGCCGTAGGCGGCATCCTCGCGCGGGTGCTCGTAGGCGTACCGGGCTGCGCCGGTGACCTTCTCTCGCGCCTCGAGTCGCTGCGCCCGGGAGCCGAGCGCCGGCGAGGCGGTGGCCGGGACGGCCATCAGGCGCCCAGCTCGCTCAACGTGGCGACGATCAGGTTGCGCGCGAGCGCGACCTTGTAGCCGTTGTCGCGCAACGGCTCGGCCTGCGCGAGCTCGGCGTCGGCCGCGCGGGCGAATGCCTCCGGCGTGGCGGGCGCGCCGCGCAGCTCGCCCTCGCCGCGCTCGGCGCGCCACGGCGCATGAGCGACACCACCGAGGGCGATCCGGCAGTCGCGCACGATCCCGTCCTCGACGGTGAGGAGCGCGGCCACGGAGACGAGGGCGAAGGCGAACGAGGATCGCTCGCGCACCTTGCGGTAGCGCGCGCGGAGCCCGGGGCCCGGGGCGGGAAGCGTGACGGCCGTGATCAGCTCGGTGGGCTCGAGCACTGTGTCGCACTCGGGCTCTCGCTCCGGCAGCCGGTGCAGACCGGGCATCGGAATCACCCGCTCACCCTCGTGCCCGCGGACATGAACGCGGGCGCCGATCGCTGTCAGCGCGACCGCCATGTCCGACGGATGGGTGGCCACGCAGGACGGGGAATGGCCGAGGATCGCGAGGTTGCGGTGCTCACCCTCGCGCGCCGGGCAGCCGGTTCCGGGGGTGCGCTTGTTGCACGGCTTGGTGGCCTCTTGGAAGTAGGAGCAGCGCGTGCGTTGGAGTAGATTGCCGCCGACCGTGGCGAGGTTGCGCAGCTGACCCGAGGCGCCATTGAGCAGAGCTTCGGCGAGAAGAGGGTGATCGCGCCGGACGAGCCCATCGGCGGCCAGCTCGCTGTTGGTCACGGCGGCGCCGATGTGCAGGCCACCGTCGTCGGTGGGCTCGATCCGGTCGTGGCCGAGCCTCGAGACGTCGATCAGGTGGGCCGGGCGCTCGACGCCCAGGCGCATCAGGTCGACGAGGTTGGTCCCGCCGCCGAGATAGCGCACGCCGCCGTTGCCGGCGTGGGCGACGCCGGACGCAACCGCCGCGTCGGCATCTACCGCCCGCTCGTAGGTGAACGGCCTCATCCGGCCGCCTGCTTGACCGCGGCCACGATGCCGGGGTAGGCGCCGCAGCGGCAGATGTTGCCGCTCAGCCGCTCGGAGATCTCGGGCTCGGAGAGCTCCGGCGTAGCGCCGAGGTCGGGCGTGGCGGCGCTCGGCCAGCCCGCGGCCAGCTCCGAGAGCATCCCCACGGCCGAGCAGATCTGCCCGGGCGTGCAGTAGCCGCATTGGAATCCGTCCTGCTCGACGAACGCCCTCTGAACCGGATGCAACTGCTCACCGTCGGCCAGCCCCTCGATCGTCGTCACCTCCGACCCGTCGCGAGCGACGGCGAGGACGAGGCAGCTGTTGACCCGCCGGCCGTCGAGCAGGACCGTGCAGGCCCCGCACTGACCGTGGTCACAGCCCTTCTTTGAGCCCGGCAGGTCGAGCTGCTCGCGCAGCACGTCGAGCAGCGACGAGCGCGTGTCGATGGTCAGGCGGCGATCCTCGCCGTTGACGCGGAGCGTGATCTCGGAGAGCTGAGCGGGATCGGACATCGTCTGCGGCTCCAGACCGACTATCGCAGACCGGTTTCGTCCAACCGCGAGCACAGCTCGGCCACCGACTCGAACACCTCGACCGCGCCGGCCTCGCGTAGCTCCTCGGCGCCGAAGCCGCCGCTCAGCACGGCCAGCGTCGGGACGTCGGCCCGGCGGGCCGCCTCGATGTCCCACGGCGTGTCGCCGACCATCACCGCATGGCGGCTGCCGCCGGCGCTGAGCGCCGCCTGCACCAGGTCGGGCTCGGGTTTCGTGGCCTCGACGTCGGCCGAGGTGGTCCACGCGTCGGCGAGCTCGCGCGCGTCGAGCAGGTCGAGGTAGTGATCGACCTCGTCGGCCTTGGCGGAGCTGGCCAGGACGACGGGGTGTCCACGCTGCTTGAGCTCCGCGATCAGCTCACGTGAGCCCTCCATCGTCTCCACCTCGCCGATCAGCTTTCCGTACAGCGAGCCCGGGTGGAGCGGAGCTCGTCACCGAGCTCCGTCTCGGTGCGCTCGTCGGTGAGCGCTTCGACGAGCTGATCGCCGCCCATGCCCAGGTGACGGTGGATGCGCCACAGCGGCAGCACGATCCCGTGCCGGCGGAAGGCCCGGAACCAGGCGACCGCGTGGTGGTAGTTGGTGTCCACGAGCGTGCCGTCGATGTCGAGGACGGCGATGGTGGGCTCTGTGGAGGCTGACATCGCTCACCCCCTACCCGTCCGCCGGGTGGTCCAAGCGGGATGTGGGCCCGGCGGCGTTTGGCCTCGAACTTCGGGGGTAGGTTGCGCGCGATGCCCGGAGCCGAAGCAGATCGCGAGCCCACCGAGCTCGACCGCGAGCTCGTCGAGCACGCCGAGCACGGCGACGGGCACGCCGCCCGCCGGATCCTTCAGGACGCCTCGCCCGAGCAGAGCGACGATCGTGCACGGGACGCCGGCGAGGCGGACTTCGAGCGCTCCAGCGAGCGCGACGGCCAGAACTGACATCTCCGCGCCGGGGGCCGGCGCGGTCCGCGGACGTGGCTCGTTTCACCCCCTGCCGCTTGGGTAGGCGAAGGGGGACACGACAGAGCTGTACTTCGGCCATCTCGGTGGCGACGGAGGCGAGCCCGAGGGCCGCTTCGCCGAGCTCACGGGCGTGTCGATCCGACGGGGTCGCCCCCGCGGGGGCCCCACTAGATCTCCTCGTGGACGCGGATCGAGCGCTCGAGGTGAAGTCCCCCCTCGCGCTCTGACCCGAGCTTGTCCTCGAGCAGTGAGTTGGCGATCGCGTCGAGCTTGCGCTGGATCGCGCGCTCGGAGCGCAGCTCGGCGTTCTTGACCAATGCGACCAGGCCGAGCGTCATCGCCGACATCAGCCCGGCGGCACCGGCCTCGAAGCGGTCGCTGGCCCCGAGCGCAAACCCGGCCGCCCAGACGAGCACCACGAGCGCGCAGATGACGAAGAAGTGGGGAGAGCTGGCCAGGAACGACACTCGCTCCGCCAGTCGCTCGAACCCCCCGCGCTGGTGGCCTTCCGTCCGGTCGGCGGGGTGTTGGATCGCGGTGCCGATCCGCTTGCGTTTCGTATGCGCCACGTTCGAGCGCTACCCGGCCTGGCCTCAGGCAAATCACGGCTGAAGAACAAGGCGGACGGCGCTCGCAGCGAGCCACGCCGCCTGCCTCGCCGGAGAGAGAGTGCCGGAGACGTGACCGACGCGTGGTCCCAGATACCCTGCTCACAGGCCGCCAAAACGGTTCTTTGGCCGGGCGGACTCGCGGGCCCCGGCGCGAGTAGGATGCCGCGTCCGTCAGATCCCTGGGGATGATTATGGCCGACCGCAGCGACATCGAGTTCAGCTATTCGTTGACCGACCGGGTAGTGCGACTCGGACTCGGGGAGCTTGCCGATTTCAGCGGCGCGCGCTACGACGGTGACTTCACGCTCAGCCTCGAGCAGGCCCAGCGGCGCAAGCACGAGTACATCGCCGAGCAGATCGGGATCGAGCCGGGTCGGCGGGTGCTGGATCTCGGCTGTGGCTGGGGCGGCCTGCTCAACTACATCCGCAACCGCGGCGCGCGCGGGCTCGGCGTCACCCTGTCCTCCGCCCAGGAGATGTCGTGCCGCCGACACGGACTGGACGTGGTCCTGCAGGACGCCAGGACCGTCACCCGGGACACCTTCGGTCCCTTCGACGCGGCGACCAGCCTGGGTGCGTTCGAGCATTTCTGCTCGCCCGAGGACTACGACGCGGGCCGCCAGGACGACGTCTACCGCAGGTTCTTCGAGCACGTCGCCACCGTGCTGCCGGACAAGGGCCGGTTCTACCTGCAGACGATGGTCTTCGGGCGCAATATGCCCCCACCGGAGACCGTCGACCGCAGCGCACCGAAGGGATCCGACGAGTGGGTTCTGGCCGTCATGGCAGCGGCATTCCCGGGCTCGTGGCTGCCGTTCGGCTCCGAGCAGGTGGTCCGCTGCGCCGAGCCGCACTTCCGCCTCGTCTCGCGCGAGAGCGGCCGTCTCGACTACATCGAGACGATCAATCAGTGGGACAAGCGGATCGACGCCTGGAACCCGCGCATGGCGCTGCTCAAGCTCAGGCTCCTGCCCCGCTGGCTCACGAGCCCGGACTTCCGGTTCGCCTACACGTCGGGCGGCAGCTCGAACCGCGAGTGCTTCGAGCGGGAGCTGATGGACCACTATCGGCTCGTGTTCGAGAAGGTCTGAGGCGGGGGCGTGAGCGGACCCGGCTCCGACCTCTCCGTTCCCGACCGGCTGCTGCTGGGGTCCGGCCCCAGTCCGGTACCCGAGCGCGTCCTGCGTGCGCTGGCGCAGCCGACGATCGGGCATCTGGACCCGGCCTTCGGGGCGCTGATGGAGGAGACGATGGAGCGCCTGCGGCGGACGATGCTGACCGAGAACCGGGCCACGCTGGCCGTCTCCGGCACCGGCAGCGCCGGCATGGAGGCGATGGTGGTCAATTTCGTCGCCCCGGGTGAGCGCGTCGTCTGCGGCGTGAACGGCCTGTTCGGCGAACGCATGGCCGACGAGCTGAAGCGCAACGGGGCGATCGTCGAGCGCGTCGACGGCGAGTGGGGGCGGGCGATCGAGGTCGAGCGGCTGATCGCGGCGCTCGACGAGCGCACGGCGGCACTATTCGTCGTCCACGGCGAGACTTCGACCGGCGTCTGTCAGCCCCTCGACGGCCTCGCCGATGCCTGCCACGCCGTGGATGCGCTGCTGCTCGTCGACTGCGTCACCTCGTTGTCAGGCCAGCGGTTGGCGATCGACGCCGCCGGCGTCGATGTCGCCTTCAGCGGCACCCAGAAATGCCTCAACTGCCCGCCCGGACTGGCGCCGTTCACCGTCTCGACCCGGGCGTCCGAGCGCCTCTTCGCTGGCAGCGAGCCATGCCGGTCGTGGTACTTCGACCTCCGCGCGATCCTCGCCTACTGGCGCGAGGACGCCGAGGGCGCGCCGCCGCGGGTCTATCACCACACCGCGCCGATCAACATGGTCTACGCGCTGTGGGAGGCCCTCGGGCTCGTGCTCGATGAGGGGCTGGAAGCTCGCTGGGCCCGGCACGAGCGGGCGCACGAGGCGTTGCGCTCGGCGCTCGAATCGCTCGGCCTGCGCCGGCTCGCCCCCGAGGGCGAGGCGCTGTGGCCGCTGCTGGCGGTCACCGTCCCCGACGGCGTCGACGAGGCCGCGGTCCGCCGGCGCCTACTGCTCGAGCACGGGATCGAGATCTCGGGCGGCTTGGGGCCGTTGGCCGGGCGGGCGTGGCGGATCGGGGTGATGGGCGTTGGGGCCGCGCCCGAACCGCAGCGCCGGCTGGTGGCGGCGCTGGCGGCGCTCGTCGGTGAGGGGGCCGGCGAGGCGGTCGAGAGGTTGGAGGCGGGCTGGGCGTAAGGGCTCGTTGGTGCCGAATTGGCACAACGCGTGACCCACGTGTGACGTTTTCCGCGGGACGATCGGTGGCGTGGATGAGGACCGCGAGCGCGAGGAAGCCGAGGGTGGGCAGATTCCGGCCAAGGGGCGGCCGGAATCTGCCCACCCTGTGCGGGAGGCGGCGATCGTGGCCCTGCTTGCCCGCCAATACGGGATCGCGAGCGTCGGGCAGCTGGAGGGCCTAGGCCTCAGCAAGCGCGCGACCCGCCACCGCGTCGCGACCGGCCGCTTGCACCGCATCCACCAGGGCGTCTACGCCCTGACCCGACCCTCATTGCTCACCCGCGAAGGGCACTGGCTCGCTGCCGTGTTGGCGTGTGGCCCAGACGCCGTCCTCTCGCATCGCTCGGCCGCAGCCCTCCTGCAGCTGCGTCCGACCGCCCCCAATTCCGTCGACGTCATCACCGTCGGCCGCCGGGGCCGCTCACGCCCCGGCATCACCGTGCACCGCGGATCGCTGGATCCACCCGACGTCACCACCATCCGCGGCATCCCCTGCACGTCCCTGGCCCGCACCGCGGTCGACCTCGCCGACGTCGTGGACCGCCGCAGCGTCGAGCGCTTCCTGGAGGCAGGCCGAGATCCAGCACCGCTTCGATTTCATCACCCTGCAATCCCAACTCAGCCGACATCCAACCCGCCGCGGCGTCCCCGTCGTCGCCGCCATCCTGGCCGAGCTCGTCGAGCCGCGCCTGACCCGCAGCGAGCTCGAGGAGCGCTTCCTGGCCCTGGTCCGAGAGGCCGGACTGCCCGTGCCGGAGGTCAATACGCGCCTCACGCTGACCGACGGCTCGGTCATCGAGGTCGACTTCCTGTTCCGCTCCGCGCGGCTCATCGTCGAGACCGACGGCCGGGCGACGCACGCCACGCGGTGGGCGTTCGAGCAGGACCGGCGCCGGGATCAGCTCCTGCGGCTCTCCGGCTTCACCGTGATCCGCTTCACCTACACCCAGGTGGTGAACCGCCCGGGCGAGGTCTGCGCCACCCTCGCTCGCCTACTCGTCGGCTAGCTCGTCCCGGAGCCGCGCCGCGACCCGGCTGTGGCGCCGGCCCGTGTCCGGTGTGCGAGCGGCGCGCTGGATCACCTCACGCGTGCCGACGATCACCGTCGCGAGCTTGGCCCGGGTGATGGCCGTGTAGAGCATCTCGCGTCGCAGGAAGAAGGCGCCGGCGGCAGGATGCGCGACGATGATCGCGACCGGGAGCTCGATCCCCTGGCCGCGGTGGACCGAGCACGCGTAGGCCAGCTTCAGCCGCTCGGCGTCGTCGGCCGGCAGCCGGAAGATCGCCTCCTCGGCGCTCAGCAGCAGGGCGGGGTCGTCGTCGCCGTCGGAGCCGATCTCGTCCAACAGCCGCAGCAGCATGCCGTTCATCAACCCGAGGTCGTGCAGGTTGCGGCCGGTCAACATCAGCTTGTCGCCGATCCGGAAACGGCCGCCCCTCACCGCGGCGCCGTCGGGATTCAGCGCCGCGCGCAGCGCCTCGTTGAGCCGGTCGATGCCGAGCTCGCCCCGGTACACGGGGGCGAACACCTGGATGTCGGCGATCGGGTCGATCCCGTAGTGCGCCGGCAGGCGGGAGGCGACCAGCGACACGATCTCCTCGCGTGCCGCAATCGGATCGGACCGCTCGATCAGGAACAGGTCGCGCCGCATGTCAGCGCCGCCGGCGCTGAAGTCGGGCGCCTCGCCGCGGCGCACCGCGTGCGCGCCCTGGACGATCATGCTCCCGGCGGCCTGGCGGAAGATGTGTGTCAGGCGGGCCGTGGGGATGAGCTCGGTGCCGATGAGCTCGGCGAACGGCTTGCCGGCGCCGACGGGCGCGAGCTGATCGGCGTCGCCGACGAGCACGACGGAGGTCTTCGGCCCGACCGCCCGGAGCAGCATGACCATCAGCTCGAGGTTGGCCATCGAGGACTCGTCGACGATCAGCAGGTCGCAGGCAAGCGGGTCCTCCTCGTCGTGCGTCGGTCCCTCGCCGGGGATCCACCCGAGCGCCGAGTGCACTGTGCGTGCGGTGATGCCGGTCGCCTCGGTCATCCGGATCGCCGCCCGGCCGGTCGGGGCCACGAGCATCACGCGCGCCCCCTGGGCGACGCCGACCGCGCCGATCGTCCGGATCGTTGCCGTCTTGCCGGTGCCGGGGCCGCCGGTGATCAGCGACAGCCGGTGCACGAACGCGGCCCTGACGGCGGCGAGCTGCTCGGGGGTCAGGACCGGCGCCGCCGCGGCGTCATCCGGCTCACCCTCGGCGGCGCCCAGGCCCGGGTCCGCCAGCCGTCCCCCGGGCGTCCCCGCGATGAGCTCGCGCACTCGCTCGGCGAGCTCCGCCTCGAGCTCCGCCGTCGTGCGCCGGTAGATCCATTCGCCGGCCCGGGCCAGGTCACCCGCGGCGACGAGCTCGTCGATGAAGCTCTCGCCGGGCGGATCGGAGACGGCGAGCAGCTCGCCGAGTTCGCGCCGCAGCGTGCCGAACGCCATGCACGTGCTGCCGCTGCGCTCGGCCTCGCCGAGCAGGTGCAGCACCCCCGCGCGAGCGCGCTCGCGCGCGTCGGGCGCCGTCCCCGCGCCGGCCGCGATCCGGTCGGCGATCTGAAAGCCGACGCCGAACACGCTGGTCAGCTCGTAGGGCCGGGCGGTGACGATCCGGGCCGCGCCCTCGCCGAAGTGCTCCTGCACGCGCCCGACCAGGTAGGCCAGGCCGTGCGGCGCGAGCATCAGGTGCAGCCGCCGCATCGCCCGCAGCCCGTCCCACGAGCGGGTCGCCTCCTCGGCTCGTGCCGGGCCGAGCCCGACGCCGGCGAACGCCGCGGTCGGATCGCGATCGATCGCGTCGAGCAGGGCGTCGGCCCCGAACCGGTCCACCAGGGCGGCGGCGCGCCGGGCACCGACGTGGCGGACCCGTCGCAGGTAGGCGATCAGCGCCTCGGCGTCCGAGGGCGGCAGGGGATGGGCCTCGGTCACCTTGACCTGCCGGCCGAAGCGGCTGTCGTCGACCCAGGTCCCGATCACGCGGGCCCGCTCGCGATCCTCGAGGTGCACGAGCGGCCCGACGAGCACGACGGCCGCGCCGTCCTCGCCGGCGGCGTCGAGGACTGCCCAGCCCGACGACTCGTTGACGTAGCGCGCCCGGCGCACGGTCACCACGGCATCGAAGCTCGTCATCCGTCACGACGTTAGCCGCCGCGGCAGCGTGGGCGCTCAATTGGCTCAAACGTGACACAGACCGGCGGGCCGGAAAAGCTCGACGGCAAGATCATCGCGATCGCCTCCGTGGAGGTGATCGGGGCGATCATGTCGATCCTCGATACGGCGATCGTCAACGTCGCCCTCGCGACGCTCGGGCGCGACCTGCACGCCAGCCTGGCGACGATCCAGTGGGTCTCCACCGGCTACCTGGGCTGGCGACGATCGTGTTCGGGCTCTCGGAGACGGCCAGCTACGGCGGCCTGTCCTCGCCCACGGCGTTCCTCCCGATCCTGGGCGGCCTCGCGCTGGTCGCCGCATTCGTCTACCACGCGCAGCATACCTCCGTGCGTCCGCTGCTCGATCTGACGTTGTTCCGCGCGCCCGGCTTCGCAGCGGCCGCCGCCGTGGTGTTCCTGATCGGGGCGGCGCTGCTCGCCGTCGTGCTCCAGGACCAGATCAAGGTGCGCGGCTCAGCTCCCGGGGCCGCGGCCCCCGAGCCGCCGGGCGCAGCGCAAGCCGCCTGAGCGACTTCATCTCCGCGCGCGACGGTAGCTCCGCTCGGCGTGGCGGACCGCCGCTTCGATGCCCTCGCTGGCGACCAGGTGCTGGGAGGCGGCGATGAGCGGCCGCACGGCGGCCAGGCCGAACCGGGCCTCACGGTCCACCGGGGCGATCCGCGCTTCGGAGAACAGCGCCGCGCCGCCGGGTTGCGACTCGACCCAGCTCGCCAGCATCACCCGCACCGTCCCGCGCGCCGACCAGTGGCGGAACTCCTCGGGATCGTCGAGCTCCGGATAGTCGCGGCGCAGGGTCCAGATCCGGCCCACGAGCCCGGAGACGAGGGCGCCGTCGTCGTCGCACAGGACCGAGAACGGGGCGCTGCGGAACAGTGTGTCGAACTCGAGCTCGGGCGTCAGGCCGGGAATCCGCCAGCGCACCAGGCGCCCCAGCGTGCGCGTATCGGACAGGCGCACCTCTCGGGCGGCCCTCCACAGCTCGTCCGGAGCGACTCGGGCCTCGCGGCGGTGGTGGACCCGGACAGCGGGGTCCGGGAGCCAATGGTCGAGATCGGGGCGCACGAGTCGGTTCTACACTCCGTCCGCCATCATCCGCGCGTGCTCAGTCATGCGCTCGCCCCACTGGTGCCGTCGCTCGCCCGTGGGCTCGGCATCCCGCGCCGGCTGGAGGATCACGCAGGCGTGGCGCTCACCTTCGACGACGGCCCGCATCCCCAGGGAACGCCGGCGATGCTTGAGATCCTCGCGCGCGAGGGCGCACGAGCGACGTTCTTCATGATCGGCGAGCAGGTGGAGCGCCGGCCGGAACTGGCGGCCGAGGTGGTCGCCGCCGGTCACGCCGTGGCCCTGCACGGGTACCGGCACCGGCTGCAGCTGCGGCTGTCCCCCGGTGACGTGAGAACCGACCTCCAGCGCGGGGCGGCGGCGATCGAGGACGCGACCGGGATCTCGCCCGCGCTGCAGCGGCCGCCGTTCGGAATCTACAGCGCCGCCGGCCTGGCGTTCGCCCGGGAGCGCTTCCGGCCGCTCCTGTGGTCGCGTTGGGGCAAGGATTGGCGAAAGTTCACCACTCCGGGTCGGATCGCCGCCCGCGCGACCCGCGCTCTTGCTCCGGGCGACGTGATTCTCCTGCACGACGCCGACTTTTACTCCTCCCGCCGCTCGCACGAGCGCACGGCCCTGGCGCTGCCCCTGATCCTGGCAGAGCTGAAACGCTCGGAAACCGCTACCGTCCTGCCTGTCTGACAGGCTTGTCGGTGCGCACGACGCCTCAGACGATGCTCTGCACGCGGGGTTTGGCGCTTGGCCGGCCGGACGGCGCCGCCGGTGCAGGAGCGCACGCCGCCGAAAGACATGACGACCGCTTCCAGACACAGCGTGCCCGAGCGGAGCGCGCCTGACTTCGCGAGGTTCGCGATCGGGTTCGATCAACGTGATCGAACGCGCCTCCATGCGCTGATCGACGAGGTCCTCGACTCCGACCGCTGGTCCGAGGCGGACATGCAGAGCCGCTTCGAGGCGGCGTGGGAAGCCCACAACGGCGTGCCCGCGGTGGCGTGCTCGAGCTGGGCCGGCGGTGCGCTCGCCGCCCTCGACTTCGCCGGGGTCGCGGGGGAGACGGTGCTGTGCCCGTCGAACACCTTCATGGCGACGCCGCTCGCCGCCGTGCGGGCCGGCGCTGACGTGCAGTTCGTCGACTGCAACCGGGACGACCTGTGCATGTCCTTCCGCGACTTCGAGGCCAAGGCCGAGCGCCACAAGCCCAAGGCGGCGCTGCTGGTTCACATCGGCGGCCACATCGCGTTCGAGGTCGAGGCGATCGCCGACTACTGCCGTGAGCACGACATCTTCCTGATTGAGGATTGCGCGCATGCGCACGGTGCGAGCTGGAACGGGCGCCGGCCCGGCACCTACGGCGACGCGGGCGTGTACTCACTGTACGCCACCAAGACGATCTCGACCGGCGAGGGAGGCGTGCTCGTGAGCAGCCGGCCCGAGATGCTCGAGCATGCGCGGCTGTACCGCAACTACAGCAAGCCGAACTTCGAGATCGCCGGGCTCAACTTCCGCATGAGCGAGTTCACGGCCGCGCTCGGCCTGATCCAAATCGAGCGACTGCCCGAGATCGTGGCGTGGAAGAATGACGTCGGCCGCACGCATCTTGACCCGGTCAACCCGGCCCGCCTGGAGCTGCCCGCGGGGATGACCTCGGGCCTCTACAAGTACATCGTGTTCGACTGGCTGGAGAAGTCGACCGGTCGCGTCTATGACGAGCCGTGCCATCGGATCATGGGTCATGACGTCGAGCTGCCGAATACCGACTGGGTGGCGCGAAACCATTCCTGCGTTCCGCTGTACTACCGGCCGAGCGAGGGGGCATGACGATGTCGAGCGATCAGGGTGGATGCGAAGGCATGAGAGTTCTGGTCACCGGCGGATCCGGCTTCATCGGCTCGCACGTGGTCGACAAGCTGCGCCTGCGTGGCTACGAGCCGGTGATCTACGACCTCCGCCCGTCGCCGTGGCACGAGCCCGGGAGCGTGGAGACCGTGCTCGGCTCGATCACCGACCGCGAGGCACTCGAGCGGGCCCTGCAGGGCTGCGACGCCGTGGCCCACCTCGCCGCCGTGGCCGACGTCAACGACGTTCACGCCGAGCCCGAGGACGCCGAGCGGGTCAACGCCCGCGGCACGGTCGCCGTGCTCGAGGCCGCGCGCCGCTCCGGAGTCAAGCGGATCGTCTACGCGAGCACGATCTGGGTGTACTCCGACTGCGCGGGCGAGGAGGTCGACGAGGACACCCTCCTGCCGCCGCCCAGCCACCTCTACACGAGCACCAAGCTCGCCGGCGAGCTGTACTGCAAGGCCTACCAGGAGCTGTACGGGATCGACTACACGATCCTGCGCTTCGGCATTCCCTACGGTCCCCGCGCCCGTGAGGCGGCGGTGATTCCGGCGTTCGTCAACAAGGCGCTCAAGGGCGAGCCGCTCACGTTGGCCGGCGACGGCAGCCAATCGCGGCGTTTCGTCTACGTCGAGGATCTCGCCGACGGCGTCGCCGTCGGGCTCGACGAGGTCGCGCTCAACCGCGTCTACAACCTGGCCAGCGACGAGACCGTCACGATCAAGCAGATCGCCGAGACCGTGAAGGAGATCATCGGCGACGTCGAGATCGTGCACATGCCGGCCCGCCCGGGCGACTTCGGCGGGAAGCTCGTCTCCAGCGAGCGGGCCGAGCGCGAGCTTGGCTGGACGGCCGCGACGCCGTTCTCCGAAGGCGTGCGCCGCTACGTCGACTGGCGCCGCGAGCAGGCGGCGATCGCCGCCGAGCAGGCCGCGCTACCGCCGCTGCCGATCGAGGAGCCCGATGCCGAGGCGCCGCCGCGCAAGGTGCTGCTGATCTCGGCCGACATCGGCGAGGGTCACGACCTGCCCGCCCGCTCGGTTGCCCGCGAGTTCGCCGACGAGGACCCCGACGCCCGCGTCTCGATCGTCAACGGACTGCCGGCGATGGGGCCGCTGCTGACCAAGGTCCTGCGCGAGAACTCGGCCTTCATGTTCGTGTGGCTGCCGTGGCTGTTCGACTTCCAGTACTCGCTGTTCATGAACTTCGCGCCGACGCGCTGGCTCTCGCAGCGCCTGCTGTACATGTTCGGCCGCCGCGGCCTGATGCGCCTGATCAAGGCGCACGATCCCGATGTGATCGTCTCCACCTATCCCGGCGTGACGGCGATCCTGGGCGAGCTGCGCCGCAAGGGCAAGCTTTCGGTTCCGTGCTTCTCCTCGATCACCGACCTCGCCGGGCTGCGCTTCTGGGCCCATCCGGGGATCGATCTGCATTTCGTGACCCACCCCGAGTCGGTGGAGGAGGTCGAGCACATCGCCGGCCCCGGCAGCGTGCGCTGGGCCAAGCCGCCCACCTCGCCGGCCTTCCTGGTTCCGCGCTCGCGCAAGGACGCCCGCCACGAGTTGGGTCTGCCGGACGACGTTCAGGTGATCGCCGTCTCCGGTGGCGGCTGGGGCGTCGGCAACCTGGTCGAGGCGGTCGAGGTGGCGCTCGAGGTGCCCGACGCGATCGTGCTCGCGCTGTGTGGCCGCAACGACAAGCTGCGGGCTCGCCTGGCCAAGCGATACCCGAACGAGCCGAGGCTCCGCCTGATGGGCTTCACCGACCGGATGGGCGACGTGCTCGCCGCCGGCGACGCGCTCGTGCATTCCTCGGCCGGCCTGACGGTGCTCGAGGCGATCATCCGCGGCTGTCCGGTGGTCTCGTTCGGCTTCGGGGTCGGCCACGTACGGGCCAGCAACGCCGCGTTCGAGCGCTTCGGCCTGGCCCAGGTGGCGCGCAAGCGCGCCGACCTCGGACCGGCGATCGAGCGGGCACTGGCGAGCCACCCCGAACCCGACGGCTCGTTCGCGCTCCGGCCGTCGACCGCGTCGCTCGTGTTCACCGAGGAGCGGCGCGCCACCCCGGTTCCGGCCTGGCGCCTGCGCGCAGCCCGGGCGGCGACGACGATGGTGGCCGCCGGTGCGCTGGCCGCGTGGACGCTTACCACCGGCGCCTCCTACAGCCTGATGTCCCACTTCGCGCACATCCGGCCCACGACCGCGGTGGAGACGAGCCGTCCCGAGGTCGGGGTCCTCGTCGACGCGCCGCCGGGCCAGGAGCCCGCGCTCGCCGGCGCTCTGCTGGCCAGCGGCATGCACGTCTCGTTCACGCTCGACCATGCGCCGACGGCGTCCGAGCTGGGCATCGTGCGCCTCGGCGACCAGGCCGTCCCGCGGCTGCCGACCGGCGGCCTCGTACGGTGGCTCGGGACCCGCGCACAGCTCCACCGCCTGGTCTCCTCGATGGGCTACACCAGGCACTTCCTGTACGCCTCGCGCGGCCCGAGCGTCGGTCAGTGGCTGCTCGCCCACGGTGCCGGAGGACTGCCGGTCGCGGGCGCCGTGCGGCTTGACCGCGGGGAGTCGATCGGCACGCTTCGCGCCGGTCAGGTGGTCGAGATCTCGATCGCCAGCGCCTCACAGCTGGATCCGCTGCTGTCAGAGCTCCGCTCGGCGCTGGAAGCGCAGCATCTCACCGCGGTGCCGGTGGGCAAGCTGATGCATGACGCCGGCTCGTCGGCGTAGCGCCGCTGTACGCGTCAGCAACCTCGGTCGCGCGGGCGCGGGCGACGCGGGCGGATCGCCCCCGCGATCGAGCTCATGACCCAGGCCCGGCCCGGATCCGGGGCCGCCTTCGCGGGCGCCCCCGCTCCGGGGTCGGAACCGCTGGTGCTCGAGCCGCCGCGCTCCTAGACGCTCTCGAGGGCGTCCGCCGCCGCCTCGGCGGCGGTCAGCTGCTCTTCCACGAGCGTGAGCCCGGCGTCCCAGAAGCCGGGGTCGGCGAGGTCGATGCCGACGATCGCGGCCAGGTCCTCAGGGCTGCGCGAGCCGCCGGCCGCGAGCAGCTCGAGGTACCGCGGGACGAACGTCTCCCCCTCCTCGACGTAACGCCGGTAGACCGACAGGGCCATTAGCTGGCCGTAGGCGTAGGCGTACACGTACCCGGGCGTGTTGATGAAGTGGGGCACGTAGGACCACCACATCCGGTAGCCGTCGGTCACCTCGACCGCGTCTCCGAGCAGCTCGACCTGCGTCTCGGTCCACAGCTCGTTGATCCGGTCCAGCGACAGCTCGCCCTCGGCTCGCCGGCGCGTGTGGACCAGGTGCTCGAAGCGGTTCATCGCCATCTGGCGGAACACGGTGGCCACAGCGCCGTCGAGGCGCTCGGTCAGCAGGCTGAGTCGTGAGCGAGGGCTGTCGGCGTCCTTCAGCATGCGCCCGAACACGAGCGCCTCGCCGAACACCGACGCCGTCTCGGCCAGCGTCAACGGCGTCGACTGGTGAAAGACGCCCTGCGGCTGGGCCAGCGCCGCATGCAGGCCGTGGCCGAGCTCATGCGCCATCGTCAGCACGTCGCGCCGGGTGGCGGTGAAGTTGAGCAGCACGTACGGATGAACGCTCGGCACGGTGTAGGAGCAGAACGCCCCGCCCCGCTTACCGGGTCGTACGGGCGCGTCGATCCAGTGCTCGTCGAAGAAGCGGCGGGTGATCCGTCCCGCCTGGGGCGAGAACGAGTCGTAGGTGTCGAGCACGAGCTCGCGGGCCTCGGTGAAGCTGAAGCTGACGTCCTCGGGCAGGATCGGCGCGGCGCGGTCGTAGTCGGCCAGCTTCGGGACGCCGAGCAGCTTGGCCTTGAGCGCGTACCAGCGCTGGGGGATGTCGTAGCGACCGCGCACCGCCCCGATCAGCGCCATGACCGATTCGTCGGAGGCCTCGTTGGACAGGTTCCGGCTGGCCAGCCAGTGCGGATAGGTGCGCAGCCGGTCGTCGACCGCCTTGTCGTGAACGAGCGTGTTGTAGATGAAACCGCGTGTCCGCAGACCGGGCTCGAGCGCCGTCGTGACCGCCTCGGCAGCGCGGCGGCGGACCTCGCGCTCCGGGGACTGCAGGCGGCTCAGCGCCACGTCGAGCGAGACGTCGTCGCCTTCGCCGAGCTCCACCGCGAGCGCCGCCGTGAGCTCGCCGAACAGCCGGCCCCACGCGCTGCGGCTGGAGATCGCCTTCTCGGCCAGCACCTTCTCCTCGGGCTCGGAGAGCAGGTGGGGCCGGTAGCGCCGTACGCTGCGCAGATAGTGGCGGCAGAAGTCGAGCCCGTCGTGCGCGAGCAGCTCGTCCGCTCGCTCGTCCTCGAGTGCGGCCCACTCGAGCTCGAAGAACAGCAGCATCGTCTCAATCGCCGTCGCGCGCTCCTGCACGAGCTGCAGCAGGGCGCCGCGGGCGGGATCGGCGGTGTCGGTGGCGAAGCGCAGCGAGGCGTAGGAGCCGGCCTTGCCGACGAGCTCGTGAATCTCCGCCAGTTCGTGCATGGCCGAGCCGAGAGCGCCGGCATCGAGCTCGCCGATCGTGCCGGCGTACGCGCGGGCGAACTCATCCGAGCGGCGGGTGGCTTCCTCGAGCTCGCGCTCGACGCCCGCATCTCCATCGCCGTCGACCAGCGGGCTCAGGTCCCACTCGGTCCCGAGCAGCTCGGGATCCTGCAGATGCTCGCTCGTGATGCTCACGTCCCCCGCAGAGTAGCCGCCACGCCGGAACCGACGCGTGCCGACGGGCGTCGCCGTGACCCTGGGCTCCGGGCCGCCGCCTACGCTTCGGTTCATGAGCATGGGCGAGCAGTCCAGCGCACGCGGTCTGACGCTCGACGAGGAGCTGCTCCTCTGGCTCGGCGACGAGCCACCGGAGGTGCGACTCGCCGACGCCGGCCGCGTCAGGGAGATCGCGGCCGAGTTCGCACGTGGCTTCTCCGCGCTGGCCGGGCTGCCGCGCGCGGTGACCGTGGTCGGATCCGCGCGGACGCCGCCCGACCATCCTGACTATGCGCTCGTGCGCGCCGTCGCCGGCGCGCTGGGCCGGGCGGGCTACGCGATCATCACCGGCGGTGGCCCCGGCCTGATGGAGGCGGCCAATCGGGGCGCGCGTGACGCAGCGGCGCTGTCGGTGGGTTGCAACATCGAGCTGCCGCACGAGCAGCGGTCCAACGACTACGTCGACATCGGGCTGCGCTTCCGGCACTTCTTCGCGCGCAAGGTGATGTTCGTTCGCTACGCGTGCGCCTTCGTGATCGGCCCGGGCGGCTTCGGCACGCTCGACGAGTTGTTCGAGGCGCTGACCTTGATCCAGACCGCGACCATCCGCCACTTCCCGGTGATCCTGCTCGGCGACGGGGAATGGGAGGGCTTGCTGGAGTGGCTGCGCGTGCGGGCCCTGTCGGCGCTGCGCGTCGACGCCGCCGACCTCGACCTGCTGCACGTCGCGAGGGAGCCCGCGGAGGTGTGCGCGCTGGTCGACTCGGCCTACCTGCGGCAGGCCGAGCTTCGCGCCGCTCAGCGGCAGCCGGCGGGACTCAGCGGTCCCGACAGCCGGTAGACGGAAATCGGTCGTCCCAGGGCCCGGTGGCTGAACACGAGGCGCGCGGCGGGGTCGGCCGCGGTCCAGGCCGCTTCGGGTGAGGGCAGCAGAGTCCGCGGGTGCCAGGGGTCGCGGCCCGGCGTCGTGACCACGTAGCGGTAGGCGCCGTCGTCGATCAGCCGCCGCCACTGCGCGCACGAGGTCACGGGCGTGAACGAGCCGTGCGGCCCGCGGCGCCCGATGTACTGCACCCGGTTGGACGCGTCGAGGCCGAACAGCGGATAGGAGAAGAAGCCCCCGAATGTCCCGGCGAGCGCGACGGGCTGATCGTGCACGGAGCGGAACCAGGCCCACAGCATCGACAGCGACGAGACCCCGGGTTGGTAGGTGTAGCGCCCGCGGAGGTAGTGGCGCTGCCCGCTGTAGCCCGCCGCGGCGGCGGTTCCGGCGAGCAGGATCAGCCCGGCGATGAGCACCGCGCGCGCTCCCGAGCGAATCCCGGGCCCAGTGCCCGGTCGCGACCGGCCCAGACGCCGCCACGGAACGAGCGCCGTGGCGCCCACCACCAGGCCCACGACGACGGCGCCGGCGATGTGGGCCCCCGGCCACAGTCGCGCCTGCGCCACCGTCGCCACCAGCGCGGCCACGAGGAAGAGCAGGGTGCCCAGCCGGCGCCGAGGACCGTCGAGCGCCGGGGCAAGCGGAAGCGTGACCAGCGAGAGCGTCAGCGCCGGCGCGGCATAGCGGAGATTGAACGCGAAGCCCGACGGGGCGCCGGCCGGACCGGCGGCGCTCTCGGGCGTGACCAGGTAGCCAACGATCGCGGCGAGGGCGACGAGTCCGAGCATGCGGACCGTCCGGTCCGAGCCGAGCACGCACACGAGCGGTCCGATCACGGCCGCGGCCAGGATCAGCGGCCACCACGGTCCGAGGCCGTCGGCCAGGCCGGGTTGGAAATAGCGCGTCCAGATGTGCGTGTCGGTCAGGTAATGAGCGACCGAGAACGCGGTGTGCTGCTGGAGCGGCGGGTCCGGCGTCGGCAGCACGCCGAGGCTCAGCCAGGGCAGCGGGTTGCCCACGGCGATCAGATTGCGCACGTACCAGTAGCCGCCGCCGACCGCGAGGCCGGCGATCCACACCGCCGCCGTCCGGCGCCGCGGCGTCTTCAGCACGACGACGCCGACGGTGAGCGCCAGGACCGGCGCCAGCAAGCTCAGCTTGACCGCGATCGCGAGCCCCGCCGAGAGCGCCGCGAGCGCCAGTGCCCCGCGCTCGTCGTCCCCGCGGAGGTTGACAACCACGGCGATCGCAGCCAGCAGGAAAAACACCCCGGCGACATCGTTGGCGGCGCTGCCGGCCTGCGAGAAGCGCATCATCGGCGTGGCCATGGCGAGCGCCGCGCCGCACGTGGTGAGCGCCCCGAGCCCTCGCGGGCGACCGATGCACCATGCTGCGAGCATCACCAGTCCGAGCCAGAACAGGTTGAGCGCCGGCGACAGCGTGTCGCGACCCAGCAGCACGATCCCGAGGCCGTGGACGAGCTCGGCGCCGGCGGGGTAGAACGCGGTCAGGTACTCGACATCGGTAAAGCGCAGGGTGGCGATGTGGCCGGTCTGCGCGAACGATGCCGCCCACGGCAGGTGGTACCAGAGCGAGTCGAAGGCGCGGATGCCGATGTCGTAGGAGCTGAAGGTCGGGACAGCCCATTCGGCCATCACGATCGCCGTCACGGCGGCGGCGATCGCGATCTGAACGCGCGGGGGGCCGGCGCGGGCATCCGCCGCCGCTGCGTCGCGGATCCCCCGCGTCGCCCATACCGTCACCGCGGCGCTGGCCACGCTGGCGAGGACGATCGGGACGAGCCGGAAGAGACCGACCGTGCCGAGCAGCTCGAGGATCGCCGTCATCACCGCGAGTCCGAGCACGATCTCGCTCAGGCGCGCCGAGGCTCCGTCCCAGGCGGGGAGAAGCCGTCGCCGCAGGGCGAGTGCCGTCGTGGCCACGCCCCCGATCGTGATCGCCAGGGAGAGAATGCCGATGACGTAGCGGGCGGCGCTCACGCGCGGCTCGCGACCCGGCAGCCGGGCTGCCTGGGGCTGGGCCTCAGGCAGCCGGGCTGCCTGGGGCTGGGCCTCGAGAGCTCGGCTACGCTTGCGCTGCACCCCATGACCGGCGGAACTGTAAGAGACTCTCGGCCGTGTCGACGTGCGGCAGTGAGAGGGATCGCCCTGTTGCTCGTGCTCGGGACGGTGCTCGCGGGCTGTGGTGGGCACGGGGCCACGCGCAGTCCGCAGGCCAGCGCGCTGCCGCTCGTCACCGGCAGCAGGGTCGTCACCCGGGTCCGGCAATGCGACTCGGGCGCGAATGCCTACTGCGCGGTCGAGATGGTCGTGACCGCGCCCGGGCTCAGCACCTCGGGCGAGCTCGTCAGGCTCGAGCGCCAGACGCTGTACGCGCAGGGCTGGACGTGGGCGCACGCCGACACCGGCGATGAGCTCGCGGCCGATTCACCGGGTCAGAAGATCCACCTCAGCTACTCCACCGCCTACGGCGACCTGAAGGGCCTCGACCTCGGCTGGATCCACCGCTCCGGAGTGATCGAGCTGGCCCTCTCGCGGGCTATGTTCGCTCGTGTCCCGACGATGTCGCTGATGATGGAGCTGGGTCCCAACTAGCGGCGGTCTCGGCTTGGGCGCGGGTCGGCGCGGGGGTGAGCTCGAGGCGACGCCCGCGCCCGACGGCGACCGCGCTGCGCCCGGCCAGGAGCTCGCGCAGGTCGACGCCCACCAGCTCGCGGCGCCAGCCGCCGAGCGTGCGGACCGGTGGCTCGGGGTCGCCGCGCCGCGCCGCGGCGACGATCAGATCGAGCTCCGAGCGCGAGGCGATCAGCTCGTACGCGAGTCCGGCGTCCATCGCGCGCGCGCGCAGGAGGGCCTCGGCCAGCGCGATCAGCGGGGCGTCGGCGGGATCGGAGACGCCGCGCCGCTCGTCCCGGGGCATCGGCGGACCCTCGAGGCCGCGGACGATCGCGGCGATGATCGCCTCGCCGCGGCGCTTGATGCCCGACGGATGCACGCCGCGGATGTTCTCGAGGCCCTGATTGTTCGACGGCCGCCGCTTGGCGATCTCGACCAGGGCCGGATCAGCGAGGACGGAGCTGACCGGGCGGTCCTCGCTCGAGGCCGTGCGCTCACGCCAGGCCGCGAGCTCCTTGGCCACCGCCCGCGAGCGTGAATCGAGCTGACCGACGCGGGGCAGGCGCTCCCAGGCCGTCTCCGGATCGCGCTCATCGGTCGCGGCCTCCAGCCGGCGGCACTCCTCGCGGGCCCACTCCAGCCGGCCGCTCTCCAGCAGCCGCCGCTGGATCTCGTCCGAGAGCTCGAGCAGATGGGCGACGTCCTCGGCCGCGTAGCTGAGCTGCTCGGCGGTGAGCGGCCGCACGTCCCAGCGCGTGTAGCTGGCGGTCTTCCCAACCCGGCGGCCGAGCATCGAGCCGAGCAGGTTCCCGTACCCGGACTGGGCACTGGCGCCGGCGAACCCGGCGGCGATCTGCGTATCGAAGATGTTCGTCAGCTCGGTCTTCCAGGCCCGGCGCAGGATCGCCACATCCTGGCGACCGGCGTGGAGCACGATCTCGATAGCGGGATCGGCGAGCAGGGCGGCGAGCGGCTCGACCTCGACGTCGCCGCGGACCGAGTCGATCAGGATGATCCGGGGGCCGGTCTGCGCGCTCGGGACATCGACCGCGACCTGCACCAGGCACAGGAGGGCGCGGTAGCGGCCCTCGGACATGAACTCGGTGTCGATTCCGAGTCGTCCGGCGGCACGGGCGACCGCCGCCACCTCCGCCACGTCGGCCGACGATGCCAGCGCCGGCGGCATCGCGTCATCCACGATCCGACCTGACCCTGCGCCTGTCCACAGCCATAGTTCCCCCGTCGTGCCAACAGCCCTCGGTCCGCGGCGAATCCTATTGGACTTCGTGACAAATGTCGCCAGTTTGTACACCAAGCAACAATCCACCGCGTCCCGGACTTCAGCTATACCGACCCCGCTGGTAGGATTTAGAACGTGATCTTCTCCTCGAAAGCCGAGTACGGAGTCCGGCTGATGGTCGAGCTCGGACGTCAGTCACCCGAGCACCCCACCAGCCTGAAGGCGATCGCCGAGGCCGAAGGGCTGCCGCTCGCCTACCTCGAGCAGGTCGTGGCCAGGCTGCGCAAGGCCGGCCTGGTGATGAGCGCTCGCGGGGCCCACGGCGGCTACTGGCTGTCGCGCCCGGCGGAGGCGATCGCGATGGACGAAGTGGTGCAGGCGCTCGAAGGCTCGATCGCCCCGATGGAGTGCTTCGTCAACGACCACACCGAGCGGGTGCTGTGCTCGCATGAGCCCGATGCCGGGCGCGGCTGTGCCACGAAGCTGCTCTGGACGCGCGTTCAGGGCGGCATCATCCGCTCGCTGCAGACCACGACGCTGGCCGAGCTGGTCGAGTTCTCGCGGCGCGGCGATCGCGCCCCCACGGCCGCCTGACCGTCACGGGCGGCCGGCCCCCACAACCAACCGAAAGCTGAGATGGCAGAGCTAGAGATCCGAAACCTCCACGTCCGAGCAGGCGAGAAAGAGATCCTGCGCGGCCTCGACCTGACCGTGGGCAGCGGCCAGATCCACGCGCTGATGGGACCCAATGGGTCGGGCAAGTCGACGCTCGCCAACGTGATCATGGGTCACCCCAACCTCGAGGTGACCGAAGGGCAGATCGTGCTCGACGGCCGGGACATCACCGAGGCGGATCCCGACGAGCGCTCCCGGCTGGGCCTGTTTCTCGCCTTCCAGTACCCGATCTCCGTTCCCGGCGTGACGGTTACCAAGTACCTGCGCACGGTCCTCAACGCCCACCGCGAGTCGCGCGGGGAGGAGCCGATTCCGCTGAAGGAGTTCCGCCAGACCGTCGAGGCGGCGATGAAGCTCACCGACGTCCCGCGGGACTTCTCCAGCCGCTACCTCAACGAAGGCTTCTCCGGCGGCGAGAAGAAGCGGATGGAGATCCTCCAGCTCGCCCTCCAGCAACCCAAGCTGGCTATCCTCGACGAGACCGACTCCGGGCTCGACATCGACGCCCTGCGGGTTGTCGCCAACGGTGTCAACGCGGTGGCCGGTCCCGACATGGGGGTGTTGATCATCACCCACTACCAGCGCATCCTGCACCTCGTGCAGCCCAGCCACGTGCATGTCATGTACAAGGGCCGCATCGTCAAGGAGGGCGGCACCGAGCTGGTCGAGCAGCTCGAGCGCGTCGGCTACGGCTGGATCCGCGACGAGTTCGACGAGGAAGCAGCGCCGGAGGCGGCATGACTGCGACGCAGGCCACATCGTCGCTGGCCGAGCTGGCCGCCGAGTTCCCGGTCCTGGAGCGGGAGTTCGCCGGCCGGCCCGTCGTCTACCTCGACTCGGCCGCGACCTCGCAGACTCCGCAGCCGGTGATCGACGCGATGACCCGCTACTACACGGAGTCACGGGCGAGCGTCCATCGCGGCGTGTATCCGCTCGCCGTCGAGGCGACCGACCTGTTCGAGGGGGCTCGGCAGCGGATAGCGGACTGGCTCGGCTCGATGCCCGAGGAGACGATCTTCACCGCCAACGCGACCGCGGCGATCAACCTCGTCGCCTACTCGTGGGGCCGTCCGAACGTCGGCCCCGGGGACCTCGTCGTGGTGACCGAGATGGAGCATCACGCCAACGTGGTGCCATGGCAGCAGCTGTGTCTGGAGCGCGAGGCGGAGCTGGCCTACGTTCCGGTCACCGACGAGGGCGAGCTCGATCTCGGCGCGCTGGACGCGCTGCTCGAGCGTGGTCCGAAGCTGGTGTGCGTCGCGCACATCTCGAACGTGCTCGGGACGATCAACCCCGTCATCGAGATCGCCCGCCGCGTGCATGCCGCCGGCGCACTGCTGCTCGTCGACGGCGCCCAGGCCGTCCCGCAAGTCCCGGTTCGGCTACGCGAGATCGACGCCGACTTCTACGCCTGGACCGGCCACAAGGCCTACGGCCCGACTGGGATCGGGGTCCTGCACGCCCGGCGCGAGCTGCTCGAGCAGATGCCGCCGTTCATCAGCGGCGGCCACATGATCCGGACCGTCGGCGTGACGGAGTCGACCTGGACCGACCTGCCGTGGAAGTTCGAGGCCGGCACCTCCCAGATCGCCGAGGCGATCGGGCTCGGGGCCGCCGTCGACTGGATGCGGGCGATCGGGAGTGAGCGGATCCGCGCCCACGAGGAGGCCCTCGTGAGCGAGACGCTGCGCCGGCTGGCGGGCGTGCCAGGGCTCGCGCTTCAGGGTCCCGCGCGGGCCGGTGAGCGCGGCGCGCTCGTGTCCTTCACGCTCGAGGGCGCCCACCCGCACGACATCGGCGAGATCCTCGGCCGGGACGGCGTGTGCGTGCGTGCCGGGCATCACTGCGCGCAGCCGCTGATGCGGCGGCTGGGGACCTCGGCCACGACGCGGGCCTCCTTTGCCGTGCACAACTCGCTCTCGGACGTCGACCGGTTGCTCGAAGGTTTGGACGACGTGCGACGAGTACTCCAGCTGTAGCGCGGCGCCCACGGCGATCGCTACTGTCACTTCAGATGGACGAGCTCTACCGCGAATACATCCTCGAGCACTACAAGCGCCCCCACAACTGGGGCGAGCTCGACCATGTCGATCTCCAGTTCCATGACCTCAACCCGCTCTGCGGCGACGAGCTGATGGTGCAGCTCGCGATCGACGACGAGGGGCAGATCGAGGACATCCGCTTCTCCGGCCACGGCTGTGCGATCTCGCAGGCCGCCGCCTCGATGGCCTCCGACGAGGTCAAGGGGATGAAGGTCGACGACCTGCTGAAGCTCGACCGCTCGTTCATCCTCGACCTGCTCGGGATCGACATCTCGGCCACGCGGATGAAGTGCGCGCTGCTGTCGCTGAAGGTGCTCAAGGGCGCCACGCTCGGCCAAGGCGTCGGCTGGGAGGCCGAGACGCCCGAGGCCAACGGCAACCCGGGCGCGACTTAACGAGCGAGCCGGGTTCAGGCCGCGAGGTGGGCCTAGTCGACGCCGGAGGAGCGCAGCAGCCAGCGTCTCGGCGTCGCTGACGAACTCGGCGACCGTGCGCTTGCCCATGCCGCGCTAGCGCTAGGCTAGCTCCCGCGGGCGCTCCCGGCGGGAGTTGTATGATGGTCGGAGTAAATCCGATCAATCCGCTAGGACATACGGTACGTGCCGCAGATCATCGAAGTCTGTCCCCTGAGTGAGCTCCCGCCGGGCGAGATGCGCCTGGTCGAATGGGACGAGCTCGAAATCGGCGTGTTCAACTGCGCCGGGACCGTGTACGCGATCGAGGATCGCTGCTCGCACGATGACGGTCCGCTCGTCGAGGGCGGGCTCGACCAGGAGAATTGCACCGTCGAGTGCCCCCGTCACGGGTCGCGGTTCGATCTGCGCACCGGCAAGCCGTTGACGCTGCCGGCCTACGTACCTGTGGACACGTTCCCGGTCATCATCGAGGACCACACGATCAAGCTGGAGGTGGAGTAGTGGCTGTCCCAGAGACGCGCGCGCTCACGGAGAACGAGCAGCTCGCAGGCATCAATGCCGACTACACGGAGCGCTACGGCTTCCACGATGCCGAGAACTACCTGTACAAGGCACCGAAGGGCCTCAACCGCGAGATCGTCGAGAAGATCTCCGAGTTCAAGTCCGAGCCGCAGTGGATGCGCGCGTTCCGCCTCAAGGCACTCGACCACTTCCTGTCGCGGCCCCAGCCGACCTGGGGCTCGCCGATGATGGCCGAGGTCGACTACGACGACATCCACTACTTCGTGCGCGCGTCCGAGCGTGCCGAGCGCTCCTGGGACGACGTGCCCGAGGATGTCAAGAAGACCTTCGACCGGCTCGGCATTCCCGAGGCGGAGCGCAAGTTCCTGTCCGGCGTCGGCGCCCAGTACGAGTCCGAGGTCGTCTACCACCAGGTGCACAAGGATCTCGAGGCCCAGGGCGTGATCTTCACCGACATGGACACCGCGCTGCGCGAGCACGAGGACCTCGTCCGCGAGTACTTCGCGACGATCATCCCCGCCAACGACAACAAGCTCGCGGCGCTCAACTCGGCCGTGTGGTCCGGCGGGTCGTTTGTCTACGTGCCGCCCGGCGTGACCGTCGAGATGCCGCTGCAGGCGTACTTCCGGATCAACACAGAGTCGATGGGGCAGTTTGAGCGGACCCTGATCATCGCCGACGAGGGCTCGCACGTGCACTACGTCGAGGGCTGCACCGCGCCGACCTACAGCAAGTCCTCGCTGCACTCGGCCGTGGTCGAGCTGATCGCCAAGCCCGGCGCCCGGATTCGCTACACGACGGTGCAGAACTGGTCCACGAACGTGTTCAACCTCGTGACCAAGCGCGCCGTCGCCCACGAGGACGCCACGGTCGAGTGGGTGGACTGCAACCTCGGCTCCAAGCTGACGATGAAGTTCCCCAGCGTGTACCTGATGGGCGAGCGCGCCCACGGCGAGATCCTCTCGATCGCCTTCGCCGGCAAGGGTCAGCACCAGGACGCCGGCGGCAAGATCATCCACGCCGCCCCCAACACGACCTCCAACATCTTCGCCAAGTCGATCTCCAAGGACGGCGGACGCGGGTCCTACCGGGGCCTGCTCGAGGTGGCCAAGGGCGCCCACGGCTCCAAGTCCAAGGTCGTGTGCGACGCGCTGCTGCTCGACGACCACTCGCGTTCGGACACCTATCCGACGATCCGGATCGGCGACGATGACGTCAACGTCGGTCACGAGGCGACCGTCTCGCGGGTCGGCGAGGACCAGCTCTTCTACCTGATGTCACACGGCATCCCGGAGGAGGAGGCGTCGAAGCTGATCGTCAACGGCTTCATCGAGCCGATCACCAAGGAGCTCCCGATGGAGTATGCGGTCGAGATGAACCGCCTGATCGAGCTGCAGATGGAGGGCTCGATTGGTTGACACCGCTCAGGCGGAGCCCGGGTTCCTGGCGGCGCGCCGCGAGCGCGCCGCCCGTCTGAGCGCGACCCTCGAACTGCCGCAATTCAAGGGCAACGCCGGCTGGGAGTTCACCGACATCTCGGGGCTCGACCTGGACGCCTTCTCGCCCGCCCCGGACGCCGAGGCGGCCGGGACGGCCGACCCCGCGCCGATGTTCCGCCCCGAGGGCGCGGCCGAGCTGCGCCAGGTGGACGCCGGCGCCGCCACGCTCACCGGCGAGCTGCCCGCCGGCGTGATCGTCACCTCGCTGGAGGAGGCGGCCCGCGATCACGCGGAGCTCGTCGAGCGCCACCTCGGCACGGTGATCACCGGCGAGGACGTGTTCGTCGCGCGCAACGAGGCCGCATTCCGGGGAGGAGTGTTCGTCTACGTGCCGCGCGGCGTCGCGCTCGAGCAGCCGATCCTGCTCACCGCGATCCAGAGCGCCGGCGGCAACGAGCTCAACCGGCGCACGCTGATCGTGATCGACGAGGGCGCCCAGGCCGAGGTCTGGGAGCAGTACCTGTCGGCCTCGCCCGACGGCGAGGGCCTGTTCAACACCGTCGTCGAGCTCGTCGTCTCCCAGAACGCCCGGCTCCGCTTCGTCTGCGGCCAGGATCTGTCGGAGAAGAGCTGGATCTTCGGCACTCAGCGGGCCGAGATCGCCCGCGACGGCCGGCTCGACTGGGTCGCGCTCGGCTTCGGCTCCGCCCG
>DATMGZ010000034.1:0-7896 GCA_035555155.1 Solirubrobacteraceae bacterium
CCGCCCCGGCGCCGATCTCCGCGGCCGCAGTGGCCGCCGTCGGCGCCGGCGAGATCGCGGCCTCGCACCACCGCCAGGCCGCGATGGCCCCCAGCGCCCCGGCCGGTGTGGGCGCGCCCGCGCTGACCGCCGCCACGCGGATGATCTCGACGCCCGTGCCCACGTCGGCTCCCGAGCCGCTCCAGCCGGCCGCTCCCGCGCCCGTCGGCGTCCCGGTCGGGGGTCCCGCCACGGCCGCCGCTGCGCCTCCGAGCACCGCGCCGGCGTACACCAACGGCACCGGCGAGCATCCCGTCGCCCCGCCGCGACCCGCGTCGGCTCCTCCCAGCCGTCAGCCGGTGCAGGGTCGTCCGGGCGGTCCCGGTGCTCGCCCGGGTGCCACCGCGCCCGCTCGCTCCGGGTCGCTCCCGCCCCGCATCTCGCCCCCGCGGGGCAAGGCGCCCAGCCGTTTCGTGCGCTGGCTCGTGGCCGCCGTGGTGGTGCTCGGAGCCGCCGCCGTCGTCGTCGTGCTGCTGATCGTCACGTCCTCGGGCTCGGGCACCACCAACGCCGCTTCCACGAGCGCGGGCACGCCGACGACCAACGCGCCCACGGCCCATCACGCCGCTCGTCCGAAGCCGTTCAACCCCGCCACGGTGAACGTGGCCGTCCTGAACGGGACTCCGGTCGCCGGGCTCGCGGGCCGGACCGCCACCCGCCTGGTCAACGACGGCTTCAAGCAGGGGGCGGTGGCGACGGCGGGTGACCAGACGCGGCAGGCGACGATCGTGGCCTACCTGCCGGGTCACGGCAAGGACGCCGCCGAGGTCGCCAAGGCGCTGAAGCTCGGCTCGGCTTCGGTGCAGCCGATCGACCAGAGCACGCAGTCGATCGCTTGCCAGGGAGCGTCACCGTGCACGGCGACCGTCGTGGTGACCGTCGGCGCCGACCTGCAGTCTCAGTAGCGCCCGAGGCGGCGTCCATACATGGCTGATCTCCTCGATCTTCCGGATCGGACGTCCAAGCCCCGCGAGCAGGGGGTCACGCACGTGCTCGACAGCGGTCTCTCGGTGGCGGAGGTCGACGGCCTGGTCGAGGTGGCGGGCGCCTCGGTGGACCTGATCAAGCTCGGCTGGGGGACCGCCCTGGTCACCGAGAACCTCGAGCGCAAGCTGGCGCGCTATCGCGCGCACGGGATCGCAGTCGTACTTGGAGGCACCCTGACCGAGATCGCGATCTCCCAGGATCGGCTGGACGCGCTGATTGCCAAGCTGCACGAGCTCGGGCTGAACCACGTCGAGATCTCCGACGGGACGATCGTGCTCGAGCACGAGCGCAAGCTCGAGCTGATCTCGCGGCTGGCCCGCGACTTCACGGTTCTGTCCGAGGTCGGCGCCAAGGACAACGAGCGGATCATGGCCCCGTACGTGTGGGTCGAGCAGATCGAGCAAGAGCTCGAGGCGGGTGCGTGGAAGGTGATCGCCGAGGCGCGGGAGAGCGGCACCGCGGGCATCTTCCGCCCCGACGGGGAGGTGCGGATGGGCCTGATCGACGAGATCGCCCATGCGATCGAGCCGGGCCGGGTGTTGTTCGAAGCTCCGCGCAAGGATCAGCAGGTGTGGTTCGTGCGCCGCTTTGGCCCCAACGTCAACCTGGGCAACATCGCTCCTCGGGACGTGCTCTCGCTGGAGACGATCCGCCTCGGCCTGAGATCCGACACCGTGGGCATCGGCCGGGATGTCTGACTGGCGCCACGGAGCGATCCTGCTCGCCCGTCATGGTGAGACGAAGGACAACCGGGAGCCGATCCGTGTCCAGGGATTCCGCGACACGCCGCTGAACGACACGGGCCGGGCCCAGGCGGCGGAGCTCGCCGAGCGGGTGGCCGGCGAGACGATCGCCTCGCTGTGGTGCTCGGACCTCGTCCGCGCCGGCGAGACGGCCGACATCGTCGGTGCCCGGATCGGCCTCCCGGCGCGCCGCGACGCTCGCCTGCGCGAGGCCTACCGCGGCGAATGGGAGGGGCGGCTGTTCGTCGACATCGCGCGCGAGGAGCCCGAGCTCTATGCCGCGTGGCTGCGCGCCGGGGAGCAGTTCCGATTCCCTGGCGGCGAGTCGCTACGCGACCAGCTCGAGCGCGTCGCCGAGGCGCTGTCCGAGATCCAGGCGACCGGTGAGCTGCCAGCGCTCGTCGTGTGCCACGGCGGCTCGATCCGCGTGATGCTGTGCCGCCAGGACCCGCGCGGCCTCGATGCGTTCCACGACTTCGAAGTCCCCAACGTGGCCGTGGTCAGGCTGTGAACGCCGCTCGCCTGTCGATCGCCGCCTTCGGAGCCCTCGTGGTCGCCACCGTCGGCGCCTTCTTCGTCACCCAGCACCTCAAGGTGACCACGCCCGTGATCAAGGGGATGTCCGATCCGCAGCCGTTCTCGCCCGGGACCTGCAAGCCGACCACTCACATCTCGTTCTACCTACTGCATCGCTCCGATGACGTCAGCGTCTACGTGATCGACTCCGGCGGCACGATCGTCCGCACACTTGTCACCGGCATATACATGCGTGCACGGCCACCGGTCCGCCGGGTATTCGTCTGGAACGGCCGCGAGGACAACGGCTCGCTGGCACCCGACGGCACGTACTACTTCCGTGTCGGGCTGGCGCGGCAGGGCCGCTCGATCGATCTCACGGAATATCCGGCCGAGCTCAAGACCGTGGCCCCGCGCCCCGTCGTGACCCGGATCGACAACACGCTGCTGCCGCTCGGCCCCGGCGCAGTGATCCATTACGCCGGCAACGAGTCCCGGGGCGGGACGATCCACGTCTACCGCACCGACCTGCCCGGTGCGCCACGCCTGGTGTGGAGCTTCCTGACGCCGTGGACGGGCGGGCACGCGACCTGGGACGGGCGCATCCACGGGGCGCCGGCGCCGGCCGGAACGTATCTGATCGGACTCTCGGTGACCGATCGCGCCTGCAACACGGGGCAGTTCCCGGCCATCATCCCGCCGACCGCCGGCTCGACGGCCGGCGCCGGTGTGACCGTCCGCTACCTGGCCGCGGAGCCGCAGCTCGATCCCGTCCGGGCCGGTGCGAAAGCGACCGTGTTCGTCGATGCCCGCCATCACCCGTACACGTGGACGCTCACCCGGCAGGGATCGTCCAAGCCCACGCTCGGCTCCGGCCAGGGCTCGAGCCCCCAACTCGAGGTGCCGGTCCCCTCCGGCGGCGCGGGACTGTACAAGCTGACCATCACCTCCGGCGCCAACAGCACCAGCGTGCCGCTCGTCGCCCACTCGGGCCATCCCGCCGGGGGCATTCTGGTCGTGCTCCCGGCGCTCACGTGGCAGGGTCAGAATGTCGCCGACGACAACGGCGACGGGATCCCGAACACGCTCGACACGGGTGGTCCGGCGAGCCTGGCCCGGCCGCTGGCCGCCGGGCTGCCGGCGGGGTTCGCCGACGAGGCGGCGTTCCTGGCCTATCTCGACCATGCGCGTCTCCCGTACGACCTGACGACCGACCTGGGTCTGATCGACGGCGTCGGCCCCGGCCTGTTCGGTCACACCGGCGCCGTCTTCGCCGGCGCTGAGCGGTGGGTGCCGCCGTCGCTGGCCGGGCCGCTGAAGCGCTACGTCGTCAAGGGCGGCCGCGTGCTCTCGCTGGGCATCGATTCGCTCCGGCGCACCGTGGTCGTCCGGGGGACGACGGCCTCCGCTCCATCCCCGCCTGCGGCCGCCGACGTGCTCAACGCCAAGCCGGGCCCGGTGGTCACGCACAGCACCGACTCGATCCTCGTGATCCGGGACGGGCTCGGGATCTTCACCGGCACGAGCGGCGCCTTCCAGGGCTTCAGCGCCTACCAGCCGTTCACGGGCCTGACCGCGCCCGGGGCGCAGATCGCCTCCGCCGCCGGTACGAGCACGACCACCCCGACCATCATCGGCTACCGGCTCGGGCAGGGCATCGTCATCGACGTCGGGATCCCGGGGTTCGGCTCCGCCGTGTCCGGCAGCGTCGACGCCCAGGAACTGACCCGGCGCGTGTGGACGATCCTGTCGCACTGACGCGCGCCCGGTCGATCGGCCCTATCCGTAGCGTTATCGCTCCGTGACGGGCTATCTGACACGCCTCGTGAGGTCCCTCGCCGCCTATCAGTTGGCGGACGTGGTCTCCAAGTTCATCGCCGTCCTGTTGCTCCCGGTGTACACGCGCTACGTGACCCCGGCAGGCTACGGCGTCGTCGAGCTGCTGGCCAACCTGGTCATCTTCGTCAGCATCGTCGTGCGCTTCGGGATGATCGAGGCGTTCATCCGCTACTACTTCGCCGACGAGGACGACGCGCGTCGCAGCGCCCTGGCGCGTCGCACGGCGCTGTTCCTGCTCATTGCCACGACGATCACCGCGGTCGTGCTCGCCGCCTTGGCCGCTCCTCTCTCCCGGATCGTGCTCGGCCATCAGGACGTCCCGACGTTCCTGATCGCCGTGCTGGGGCTGTGGTCGTTCACGAACCTCGAGCTCGCCTACGGTCTGCTGCGCGTCGACGAGCGCTCGCGCACGTACGCGACCGCGTCGCTGATCAACGTCGGGCTCACGATTGCCACCTCGCTAATCCTCGTGGTCGGGCTTGGGATGGGCGCTCGCGGTCTGCTGCTCGGCAACTACGCGGCCACCACGGTCGTCCTTCTCGGGCTGTGGTGGACGATGCGCGCGCGCCTGCTGCACCGCTCGGACAGCGTCGAGCGACTCCCGGCCCTGCTCCGCTTCGGTCTGCCGACCGTTCCCGCCGAGGCCTCCGTGTTCGCCCTGAACCTGGTCGACCGGTACTACATCTACCACCACAAGAGCCCGGCCCTGGCCGGGATCTACTCGATCTCGATCAAGCTCGCCGGCTCGGTGGCGTTCATCGTGCGGGCGTTCCAGTACGCGTGGCCGCCGCTGGCGTATTCGGTACGTGACGACGTCGAGGCGGCGCGTCTCTACGGCCTGGTCACGACGTACTACGTGCTGGTCAGCGGCTGGGTGGTGGCCGGGCTGGCGCTGTTCGCGCGGTGGATCGTGCGGCTGCTCGCCGCCCCTGACTTCTTCGGTGCCTACAAGGCGCTGCCGTGGGTGGCGCTGGGCTGGGCGATGTACGGGTTGTTCGTCATCTTCCTGGTCATCGCGGGCCGGGCGAAGGTGACGACCCGGAACTTCCCGGCCGCCTTCGCCGGTCTGGCCACCAACGTGATCCTGCTCCTGGTGCTCGTCCCCTCGCTGGGCCTGGTGGGCGCCGGCCTGTCGCTGTGCGGTGCGTACGTGGTGATGCTCGTGGTCATGCACTTCCTCACTCGCGAGCTGTTCCGCGTCGCGTTCGAGTGGCGGCGGCTGGCCCAGATCACGGCGCTGACCGGAGGGATCGCCGCGGCCGGGGAGCTGCTGCTGCCGACGCACGGCGTCCTCGGCCTGCTGTCCCGCGCGGTCGCGTTCGCGCTGATCCCGCTGGCGCTGCTCGTGACCGGGTTCGCACATCCGCAGGAGCTGCGCCGGGTGCGCCTACTGATCGAGCGCGGGGTGGCACGTGGCGCGGCCTGAGGTCAGCGTGGTGATGCCGTTCGCGGGGGACGCCGCCGCGGGCGCCGCCGCCGCGCGGGTACTGAGCGGGCTGACGCTCGAGCCGGGCGACGAGCTGATCATGGCCGACAACTCCGGCGCTGCGAGCGCGGTGACGGGCCCGTCGGTGGTGCTCGTGGCGGGGGAGCGCTCGCCGGCGCACGCCCGCAACGTGGGTGCCGCGCGGGCGCGCAACGACTGGATCCTGTTCCTCGACGCCGACACGATCGCGCCCGCCGGCCTGCTCGATGCCTACTTCGAGCTGCCGGTCGCGCCCGAGGTCGGTGCGCTGGCCGGGGAGGTCGTGCCGGCCCCGGGCGGGCGCACGCTGGCAGCGCGCTACGGCGCGGCGCGCAACTTCCTGCGCCAGGAGGCTCATCTCGCGCATGCGTACCGGCCGCGTGCGGTTGCCGCGAACCTGCTCGTGCGCCGAGCGGCGTTCGAGCAGGTCGGGGGCTTCTACGAAGGTGTCCGGGCGGCCGAGGACACCGATTTCTGCTGGCGGTTGCAGGAGGCCGGGTGGACGCTGGAGATCCGGCCGGGGGCACGTATCGAGCATCGCTATCGGGCCTCGCTGCGCGAGCTGCGCCGCCAGTGGCGCGGGTATGCCGCCGGCCGGGCGTGGCTGTCGCGGCGCTACGCCGGGTTCGAGCCCGAGCCGGCGGTCGTGCGGGCCCTGTCGCGGGCGGCGCAGCACGGCCGCAACGCGTCCGCGGGCGCGTCGCCGGGCGCGACCGCCGGGGCGGCTCCGCGCGCAGCGCGGGGATCGCCACCGGCCGCGGTGGGGCGGCTCGAGCGGGCCCGCTTCCTGGCCCTCGATGCGCTGCTGGCCGGCGATGAGCTGGCCGGTTTCGCGCTCTCGAATCGTCCCGCCGATGGCGAGAAGCCACCGGCCGGCGTGGTGCTGGTCGCCGATCGCTTCCCGTCCGCGGGTGACCCGCTCGTCGAGCTCGCGGTGGCGGTCACCGGGGCGCGGGTGGAGGCAGCGGCCCGGCCGGAGGCGGTGGCCGCTGCCGGACGTGCGCTGCGCATCGACTTCCGCGAGGACGACGGCGTCGCGTCGCGGCTGTCGGCGGTGGCACGCGTCGCGGCTCGTCATCCCGTGCGGGCACTGAGAGATGCGACCGGCCGGGATGCACACGGGCCCTCGCTGACGGCGCTGGCGCCGGCGGTGCTCCGACTCGCCCGCGACCGTGGCGCCCGCGTGCAGCCCTTGGGCGGAGCTCGTGCCCGGGCCACGGCACGCCGGCTCGCCGCGCTCGCCGGCCGGCCGTTGCACGATCCCGGAGGGCCCTGATGCGCGTTCAGGTCGTCGACCCGTCGGCGTTCACGCCTCCGTATGACCACGCGCTGTGCGCGGCGCTGGCCCGGACGGGCACCGAGGTCGAGCTGGTGACGAGCCGGTTCGCGTACGGGACCGTGCCCGCCGCCGAGGGTTTCACGGTGCGCGAGCTCTTCTACCGGCACGCCCGCGGCGCGCCGGGCTCGCGCGCGCGCACCGTCACCAAGCTGATCGAGCACGTGCCCGACATGCTGCGCTACCGCCGGGTCGCCGCGCATGCCGACGTCGTGCATTTCCAGTGGCTGACCGTCCAGCCGCTGGACGTTCATCTGCTGCCACGGCGGCCGCTGGTGCTGACCGCGCATGACCTGCTTCCGCGCGAGCCCCGGCCGGGTCAGGCCGCCGCGCAAAGGCGTCTGTATGACCGCGTCGACGCGGTCGTGGTCCACTCCGGCTTCGGACGGCGGCAGCTGCTCGAGCTCGCCGGCGTGGACGCGGACAAGGTGCACGTGATCCATCACGGCGCCTTCGAACACCTGACCCACCAGCCCGATGAGGTCGGCCTCGACCCCGAGCTGGCCGCCGTCGAGCTGCCGGTGGTCATGTTCTTCGGTCTGCTGCGGCCCTACAAGGGGGTCGACGTGCTGCTCGAGGCCTGGCGCGGGATCACCGGTGCGGAGCTGTGGATCGTCGGCCGGCCGCGGATGGAGATCGAGTCGTTGCGCGCGGCCGCGCCGGCCAACGTCCGCTTCGTCTCGCGCTTCGTCGGCGATGCCGAGCTTCCCGCCTTCTTCCGGCGCGCCGATATCGTGGCGCTTCCGTACAAGCGCACCGAGCGCTTCGATCAGTCGGGCGTGCTCTCGACGGTGCTCGCGTTCGGCCGCCCGGCGCTCGTCAGCGACATCGGCGGTATCGGCGAGCTGGCCGAGCTGGGGGCGGTGGAGCTCATGCCCCCCGACGATCCGGCCGCCGTGCACGCGGCGCTGGTGCGGTTGATCGGCGATCCCGCCGGGCGCGATCGGCTCGCGGCCGCCGCGCGCGCGGCG
>DATMGZ010000035.1:0-5045 GCA_035555155.1 Solirubrobacteraceae bacterium
CAGTGACCCCCCGGAGGTCTCGAAAACCTCGGAGAGCGGGCGACGGGAATCGAACCCGCCCTCGGAGCTTGGAAGGCTCCTGTGCAACCACAACACTTCGCCCGCGGGCGCTACGGGCACGATGGTACCCGGGTGCGCCCGGGCGGGTCAGCGCCCGGCGGGCCGGCGCTCCTCGGTGGGGAGCTCGCCCCCCCCGGCGAGGTCGCGAGGCGGCCACGGGCCGCTCCAGTTGTCGAGGGCGCCGTCGATCGAGACGACGGAGCCCGAGAACGACCGTCCGGCGGGCGAGGCGAGCAGGGCCACGAGCCAGCCGTACTCCTCGACGTCGCCGAGGCGCTGGAGGGGAACGGTGGACGCGGCAGTCTTCCACAGCTCGGCCGGGTACTTGCGAAGCGACTCGGTCGCGAAGCGGCCGATCGCCACCGCCGCGACGGAGACCCCGTCCGCCGCCCAGGCGGCGGCCAGCTCGCGGGTCAGCGCCTCGACCGCCGCCCGCGCAGCACCGGTGTGGGCCATGCCGGGCATCCCGTGATGGGGCGAGACGGTCACGTTGACGATCGTTCCGGCGCCGGCCGGGCGCATGGCCAGCTCGTAGGCCGCGTGACACATCGCGAGCGTGCCGCCGACGTTCAGTCGCTGGACCGCCCGCCAGCCCTTGATCGTGATCCCCTCGGCGGGCACGAAGTACTGGCCGCCGGCGTTGTTGAGAACGAAGTCCAAGCGGCCGTGGCGCTGGAGAGCCGTTCGCACGATCCGCTCCGCGTCGGCGCGCTCGCGGATATCGCCGGAAACCCACGAGCAGCGCTCTCCGATCGTCGCCGCGGTCTCGGCCACCACGTCCTCGCGCCGGCCGACGATCAGCACCGAGGCGCCACAGCGGGCGAGCTCCACGGCCGCCGCCTTGCCGAGATTCGTCCCACCGCCGGTGATCAGGGCAACTTGGCCCTCGAGCGCGCCGTCGCCGAAGATGCGCGAGGGCGCGGCGCCGAGCGGCTCCTCGCCTGGTCCCGGCTCGCCCACTCCTACTCCCCCAGCACCTTGATCACGAGCCGCTTGGATCGGCCGCCGTCGAACTCGCAGTAGAAGATCGCCTGCCACGGCCCGAGGTCGAGGCGGCCGTCGGTGACCGGAACGATCACCTGATGGTGGACGAGCAGGTTCTTGAAGTGGGCATCGCCGTTGTCCTCGCCGCCGCGGTGATGACGATAGTCGCCAGGGTCGGGGAGCAGCTCGCGCGCCACGTCGTTGGCGGGTGGCTGCCAGCTGGGTGGCGCCAGCTTGTCCAGCCACTCGAGGGCGTCGGCCTGGATCCCCGGCTCGTCGTCGTTGATCCAGACGCCGGCGGTGATGTGCATGGCGGACACGAGCGCCATACCCTCGCTGATCCCGGCGTCGCGCACCGCCGCCTCCACGTCTTCGGTGATCCGCACGAACTCGCGGCGGCGCTCGGTGTGGAAGGTGAGGTAGACGGTGTGGGACTGCATCGGCGCCGAGATCGTACCTGCGCCTCCCTGCGGACCGGCTCGCCGCTACGATGGCGGCCAAGTCCAGGGGGACTGGTGTATCGGTAACACGGTGGTCTCCAAAACCGCAACGCGAGGTTCGACTCCTCGGTCCCCCGTCAGCGGTGCGCCGCTCGGCGGTCTGCGCCCTCCCTCAGCGGTCTGCGCCATTTCCCCAGCGCCCCGCGCCGGCGCCGCCCGCACCGAGCCGGGCTGCCACGCGGTGGCCCGGAAGGGAGCGTCAGTCAGATCAGATGCGGGCGGAGGGACTCGAACCCCCAAGAGCGTAAGCCCACCGGCACCTAAAGCCGGCGCGTCTGCCAGTTTCGCCACGCCCGCTGACGAGACGATTCTAGGCCGGTCGTGGGTGCTCGGTTCGGAGCCCGGGAAACTGCAGCACGCGCACGGCCGAGAATGTATGGTCCGCTTTCGTGCCTCCTGTGCGCAAGCTCCCGCCGGGCTACACGATCGCCTATCCGAACCGGGACAAGCCGGCCGCGAAGGCAACCAAGCTGATCGTGATCCTGCTGCTGCTGATCTCGGTCGCGCTGATGCTGATCGTGACCATCGGGGGCTGGTCCAAGTTGCAAGGGTTGAAGCCGGTCAACTTCGTCTGGTGCATCGTCTACGTGCTGATCGCGATCTGGATCGCACGCTGGAACCGAGGGCTACTGCCGATCGCCGCCGCGCTGGCGATCCTGCTGCTGATCCTGGCCGTCATCGCCGGGACCGGATACAGCGGCACGAGCTGGTTTGACCGCAGCCATGCCGGGTTCGCTCCGGCGCAGTCGATGTTCGGCGGCTCCGGCCTCAGCCCAGACACGCTCGGGCTGGTGACGCTGCTGATCGCGCCGGTGCAGGTGCTGCTGATCATCTTCGCGATGCGCGGCTTCTCGCAAGGCTGGAACGTCGAGATCGAAGTGCCGATCGACGAGGCCAGGCGCCGGGGCGCAGGGCGCTCGGCGCCGCCGCCCCCCGAGCCCGCTCCGGCCTAGCCAGGCCACGCAGTGCGGCGGGTGGGAGTCGAAATCAACACCGGGGGTTGTCCTCAGTCGATCACCCCCGGATTCGCTGGTTCTCATGGTTCCGAGTTGGTCTGAGTTGGTCTCAGATTGGTACCCGTATTGGTACCAGCGCTCGCGAATGCGCCATTGACTAGATCGACCTCGTGGGCATCCGGCGCATAGTCGGCGTAGATCAGTGTCGTCTTGATGTCGCGATGCCCCATCCACTCCTGAAGCGTGCGCATCGGCACGCCCGCCGCCGCCATTCGAGTCCCGAACGTGTGCCGGAGGTCGTGAAACCGCACTCGCCGGACGCCCGCGCGCTCAAGAGCGCGCTGGTAGCTCTTGAGCAGCGCCGTGCCGTTCAGGGGTCGTCCCGTGCGGGGGTTGGCGAAGACTAGGTCCTCGTCGGCCTGGAATGCGGACGACCGATGGAGACGGTCGAGTTCGCCTCCGAGCCTGTCGGCGAGAGGAACGCTTCGTGAGCCGCGCTTTGACTTCGGGGTTCCGAACCTTCCCCGCACGTAGTTGCGGCGCACCCTGACGCGCTGAGCGGACCAGTCAATGTCAAGCCATCGAAGCGCGAGTAGTTCGCCCTGGCGCATGCCGGTCATCGTCGCAGCGAGGTAGAGCACTCGCTGAACGCAGCCGAAGTCGCTGTCAGGGACTGCGCGAAGCAGCGCCTCGACCTCGGCCGGGTCGAGGAACCGAACGTCCCGGTCATCCTCGCCCGCCTGCGGACGGTCCACGTGTTTGCACGGGTTCGCGGTCGCCCACCCTCGCCTGATGGCGAACTCGCAGATGGAGTGGAGCAGGCCCAGACAGTTGCTTACGGTCTTCGGCGAGAGCCCGTCCCTCAGACATCCGGTGAGGAACCGCTCGACGTGCTCCCGCCGCAAGGCGGGGATCGGCTGGTCTCCGAGCCTCGGGACGATCTGCCGGTCGAGATTGCTCCGGTAGCTGCGCAGGGTGCTGGGCTTGCGCCCGATCGCCTCCAGGTGCGTGATCAGTCTCCTACCGGCCTCTTCGATGGTCACGCGATCGGGCACGGGCGGCTCGGTCGCCTCGGCCATGTGCTTGCGAAGCTTCGCCTCGGCCATCGTCTTGGTGAGCCCGTCGCGTGTGCCTAGTTTGCGCACCGGCCCGAGCTTGCGCTTGATCTGGCGCGACCCGACGCGCCACTTGCCGAAGTAGATTTGCTCGCACAGGGTGTCGGCGGCGCGGTCGCAGGCCGTACATCGCGATCTGGTCCGGCGTCACGGCGGCGCGGATGAACTGGACCTTGGCTTCAGGCGCGTCGTCGGCCAGGAACGCCGTCACGTCCGCGGCAGGCGCCCCGAAGATCTCCTCGCCCGCCGGGTCGTGGTCGCCGACTTGAAGCACCAACCGACCCGGGGCGGCCGAGGTCAGCAGGCGAGTGCGCGGGGCGTGGGAGACGGCGCTTGTGTTCGGCGCTCACCTCTCTTGGGACGTGGTGACTCGCCCCAACCGGGTCCGGATACAACAGCCGGGCATCTCGCTCCGCCTGAGACGAGATGACTCGTCTGAACGCGGTTAGGGGATTGCGCCCCAATCCCGTGACTCTCCGGGCCCCGGACGGATCCGGGCGATCCCGGGCTATCTGGGCTCGGCTTCACATCGAGGCTATGGAGCGAGGTGTGGCCCCGTTCGTCGCTCCGGACGCGCGCCGTCGAGCGGCTCCTCCCCGGGCCCTCGCACGCCCGGGGAGGTTGGCCTCGGGGGATTGCGCCCCCGGACCCAAGATGATCGGCAGCGATGTCCCGGACGTTGAGGTGGACGCAGGGCGCGAGCACGAGCGTCACGGTCCCGGCCCGCTCGCACCTTTGGACTGTTCCTAGCCCAAATCGAGGCGAGCCGCCCGAACCCCTTGCCGGGGCGCCGGAGGGCCGGAGACGGCCAGCGGCGGGCTGAGAGCACCCTCTACGCCGCGGCGGCCGACTCGGGGCAGGCGTGAGGCCGCGCACCCCCGGGTCCGCAGACACGGCGAAAGGCCGTCTCGTTGATCCTCTGCGGCGTATTTCCGCGTGCGTCGCCGAACCGCGGCCCGTCCTTGGGCGAGGATTTCTTGACGACCTTCCGCATCGATGATGGTCTCACTCTGACACAGCCCGGCATCCGTAATTCCCACCTGTCCATGTGGCGGAGGTTACGGAAGCGCCGGTCTGGGCCGACGGTCCAGTCTGCTCGTGGCGAACGGCCGCGGGGCTCCGCGCACTAGACGAGGGGGCCGCCCCGCCCGACCATCCTTGACCCGGACGGGGCGTGCGGCCCGGGGCAGGGGGGCACCTCTCCGGGCCGCGTTCGGGGCGCCGGGGTGAACGACACCCCGATGTCTGTTAACGCCGCGATGGACTGCGCGCTTGCGTAGAGCCCCGCCCGGCCGGCCCCTGAGGCCGGGCGGGGCGCGCGGCCCGGGCTTATCAACGAGCCGCGTCGGGGGGTGCCAAGGCGTGGCGGCAGCCCCACTGTCCTGTTAACGGCGCGACGGCCCGCGCGCTTGCGTAGGCGCATCTGACGG
>DATMGZ010000036.1:0-7623 GCA_035555155.1 Solirubrobacteraceae bacterium
CGGTCGCCTCTCGAGTTTGTCGAGATAAGCACCCCCCTCGACGAATCCGCCCCGACCGCCCAGTTCACCCCTCTTCCCCAGCAAGCGTGGGCGCCTTGAACGTGTCGCAGACCGTCGACGCCCAGCCCGCCTACGAGCGCAAACCTCAGGTCGGGAGCGCCAGCCCGACGAGGTACGTTGCTCCACCCACGATCACACCCGCCAGCGTCATCTCGAGCCCCGACGACCACCACGTGCGTAGCGTGACCAGGGACTTCGCGGCCCCGACCAGGAAGTGGGCGACGAGCGAGATGATCGCCGCCGCGACCATGGCCACGGTCCCGGTCGTGAACATGAACGGGATCACCGGGATGATCGCCCCGAGGCCCGTGCTCACGCCCGCGGCGACCGAGGCCTGGACTGGGTCTCCGGGATGCTCGATCCCGCCGAACTCCTCCACAGCGAGCGCCTGCAGCAGCGCGTCGGGATGCTGGCCGAGGCGCTCGGCCAGCGCGTCCGCCGTCCCCGGGTCAATCCCCTTGAGCTGGTAGAAGAGCGACAGCTCCTCCTTCTCCTCCTCGGGATGCTCGAGGATCTCCTGACGCTCACGCTCGACATTGGCCTCCATCACCTCGGCCTCGGAACGCTCGGCCAGGAAGGCGCCGGTGGCCATCGACAGCGCCGAGGCGATCGCGCCGGCCAGCCCCGCCGTGAGGACGGCGCTGCCGCCGCCGGTGGCGCCGGAGACCCCGGCCACGATCCCGAACACCGCGGCCAAGCCGTCATTGGCCCCGTAGATCGCGCCGGAGATCCAGCTGCCACCGCGCTGGTGCCACTTCTCGCGCCCGAGGATCCGGTCGAGTCGCTCCTGGGCGCCCGGAACCGCCAGCGGATTCGGGTTGGACGCCGGCTCCGAGCCGCCGCGGATCTCCTGCACCGCCATCGAATGCGAGCGCTCGTCTTTGCGGATCTCGCGCAGCAGCTGGTCGGTCTCGGCATCCCCGGTCGAGCGCTTGTAGAGCTCGTCGACCTCCTCGTCCTCGGCCGCCTCGCGCGCGGCCAGCAGCCGGTCGACCGGCGCGATCTTGGCCTGCAGGCGCAGCGTCAACGGCAGTTTCACCGAGCGGGGATCGGGGACCTCGATCCTCAGCTCCGCCATCCGCTGCTCGAGCCTCCGGCGGTGGCCGCCCTCGGCCTCCGCCATCCGGCGGAGGATCGTGGCCTCCCGTTCCGGCATCCGCCCGGCGATCAGCTCGTACACCGAGCCGGCGATGATCTCGTTGCGCCACGCGGTGAGCAGCCGGTCTCTGACCTCGGAACCGACGGTCGTGGTGCTCACGGACCTAGCCCTCGCCGATGGGCGACGGTGCCGCGGCGACCGCTGGCGGCCGCGTGGTGAGCGTCGCGCCGGCCGCACCACGGCTGCGCTCCGGTGCGACCGGACGCGGCGGGCGTGGAGTCATCCGGCGCCACCAGAAGCCGATCACGCCGAGCCGTCAGAGTACGTAGCCCGCCCACCGGGCGTGATCGAGAAGTCCATCCGCTTGGCATGGGAGAGCACGCGCCGGCTGAGGTACAGGGTGCGCAACACCACACCCAGACGAGGATAGACTCAGATGCGCGAAGCGCCGGCGCGCATCCTTGACCTGCTCTCGGTAGAGCGCGAACGGCAGTGTCTCCATCGCCTGCGCGCTCCTCAGCGGCAGGAAGTGGTTGCGCCGGACCTCCTCGCCCTGCTTGAACCAGAAAGCTCTTGGTGGCGGTGTGATCACGGCCGTCGCCGAACGCGTCGCAGAACTGCTCGAGGGCGAGCTCGCCCTCGCCGGTGCACATCGCGTCGACCTCGGCCGTGATCGCGTCCTCGGGATGGATGATCGCGTGGATCCCGCCCCAGACACCATCCGAACCCGCAAAGCGCCTCTGCTTCCCTCGCCAGCCAACGTGGTCGGGCGGATGCGTTCTGGGCGCGCGCTAGCCTTGCCGAGCTATGCCAGCCACCGCCCGCGCGATGCCCGCGCTCGTCGCCGTCGCGCTGTTGGTCGCAGGGTGCGGGTCGAGCGCCTCGACCTCATCGAGCGCCGCCACCGCGGGCGCCACGACCGCCCCCGCCCAGGTCGCGGCCCGGGCTCGGAGCCGCTCGGTCCCAAGGCTGATCCCGCCGCCGGGCGCGCCCGATCGCAGCGTCCACGTGCCTGTGCTCACGTTCCACCGGGTCGCACGGCTGAAGCCCGACGCGCCCGCGATCACCGTCGATCTGACCGTCGACCCGGCCAACTTCACGGCCGAGCTCGCAGCGCTGCACGACGCGGGCTACCACGCGGTCAGCCAGGCGCAGCTGTTCGACGCGCTCTACCACGGCGCCACCCTGCCGTCCAAGCCGGTGCTGATCTCGGTCGACGACGGCTACGTCGACGACGTCGCGCGCATCCTGCCCGCGCTCCAGCGCTACCACATGGTGGCCACGTTCTTCGTCATCACCGGGCGCTTCACGATGCCCGGATTCCTCGATGCAGCCCAGGTCCGTCAGCTCGACCGGGCCGGGATGGACATCGGCGACCACACCGCCCACCACGTCGACCTGCGTCTGCTCACCGCCGCCGAGCTGCGCGCCGAAACGCTCGGATCCCGTCGCGTGATGCAGCGGACGCTCGGCCATTTCGTGTACGCATTCGCGTATCCGTTCGGGGCCGAGGACCCCACCGTGCTCGCCGCGGTGCGCGCGGCCGGATTCACGATGGCCTACACGACCGCCGGCGGCACGACCGAGAGCACCTCAGCGCCGCTGCTGATGCCGCGGCTGCACATCGGCCGCGCGGTCACCCCGAGCGGCCTGCTGGCGCTGCTCGGCGGGGCATGATTGGGCGCGCTCCGCGCGCTTTTTTTGGTCGCGTGTCCACAGACTGTGTTGGCGGGTCCACATATGCCGCCCGGAACACGTGATCTTGCCCCATAATCCATGCCCGAATGCAGGTTTGGCTTTGCGGTCGCTTTCGCGTCAGCGATGGCGGCGTCTCCATCGAGGATCGTCTGGAGCGTAGGCAAGCACGGTCGCTGGCCGCCTTCCTGGTGCTCAATCGTGCCCGGCTGGTCAGCCGGGAGCAGCTGATCGCCGCCCTGTGGCCGGAGGCCGGGGAGGGTCAACGCGACGCCGCCCTGAGGGTGCTGCTGACCTCTGTGCGCCGGGTGTTCGGAGCCGATTCGCTGCAGGGGCGCACCGAGGTCCGGCTCGAGCTGCCCGAGGGCACGTGGATCGACGTCGAGGCCGCCGAGGCGGACGTCGCGGCCGCCGAGCGGGCGTTGGCTCGCGGCGAGCAGGGCGCGTCCGCGTCGCACGCCCGCGCCGCCGCAGAGCTGCTGCAGGCGCCGCTGCTGGCGGGCGAAGGTGCGCCCTGGATCGACGAGGCCCGTCGCGCGCTCGACGACCTTGCCGTCCGGGCGCTCGAGTTCGAGGCCGAGGCGGAGCTGGCGGGCGGGAACCCCCGCGACGCCGAGCGGGCCGCCCGAGCGCTCGTGGCCCGGGCGCCGTTCCGCGAGGCCGGCCACGTGCTCGTGATGCAGGCGCTCGAGGCGCAGGGCAACACGGCGCAGGCGCTGCTCGCCTACGAGCGGGTCCGCGCGCTCCTGCGCGACGAGCTCGGGACGACGCCCTCACGGGCCCTGAGCGACCTGCACGCGAGGCTGCTGGCCGGCGACGTCCCTGTCGTGCCCGCTCCGGCGTCCGCCGGGCTGCCGCCCGCCTCCGTGCGCCCGACGCTGCCGGTTGCGATGGCGCCCGGGGACGGGGTTCACTTCGTCGGACGCGAAGCCGAGCTCGAGGCCCTGAAGCAGGCCTGGCAGATCGCCAAGCGCGGGACGCGGCGGATCGTCCTGGTGGCGGGCGAGCCGGGGATCGGCAAGACGAGCCTGGTCGGGGAGCTCGCCGCCGAGGCCCACGCGGAGGGCGGGATCGTGCTCTACGGCCGCTGCGACGAGGACGTCGGGTTCGCGTTCCAGCCCTTCGTCGAGGCGCTGCGCGCCTACGTGGCCGCGTGTCCGCCCGACGTCGTGCGCGCGCAGGCGGGACGTGGCGCGGCCGAGCTGGCCCGCGTCCTGCCCGAGCTGGCCGAGCTGATGCCCGATGCGATCCCGCCGGCCCGTCCCGACGCGGCCCTCGACCAGTACCTGATGTTCGAGGCGGTGATCAACTTCCTGGCCGAGGTCTCCCGGACCGCGCCGCTGCTGCTCGTGCTCGATGACCTGCACTGGGCCGCGCGGCCGACCCTGCTGCTGCTTCGCCACCTCGTGCGCTCCCCGCCGGCGATGCAGGTCTGCGTCGTCGGCACGTTCCGCGACACCGAGCTGCCGCGCTTGCATCCCCTGCTCGAGATGCTCGCCGACCTGCGGCGTGAGCCCGGGATCGAGCGTCACGCCCTGGCCGGCCTGAGCGCCGAGCAGGTCGAGGACCTGCTCGCGCTCGAGGTCGACGTGGACCTCGACCCCAAGAGCCGGACCTTGGCACGCACCGTGCACGAGGAGACGCGCGGAAACCCGTTCTTCGTCGGCGAGATCCTGCGCCAGGTCGCGGACTCGCGCAAGCGGCTCGCCTCGAGCGGCGAGCTCTCGCTCGAACAGCTCGGGATCCCGGAGGGCGTGCGCGAGGTCGTCAGCCGCCGGCTGATGCGCCTGTCCGAGGACGCCACGCAGGTCCTGACCGTCGCCGCGGTGGCCGGCCCCAGCGTCACCCTGCCGCTGCTCGAGCGCGTGCCCGACGCCAGCCGCAGCCCGGACGCGCTGCTCGACGCGCTCGACGAGGCCGTCCGGGCCCGCGTGCTTGTCGAGTCCGACCGGCTCCCGGGCCGGTACGCGTTCACACATGCACTCGTCCGTCAAGCGGTCTACATCGACCTGACGGCGGCCCGGCGGGGTCGGCTGCACCGCCAGGTCGCGGCCGCGCTCGAGGATCTCTACCGGGACGAGATCGACCAGCACCTGCACGAGCTCGCGCACCACTTCGCCCAGGCGGCGCCCGGCGAGGAGGACAAGGCGATCGAGTACCTGATGCGCGCCGGCAACCAGGCGCAGACCAAGCTCGCCTACGACCAGGCGCTCACGCACTACCGCCAGGCGTTCGAGCTGCTCGAGGCGTTCGCGGACACCGCCCACCTGCGCCGCCGCTGCGAGGTCACGATCGCGCTCGGCGAGGCCCAGCGCCGCGCCGGTTACCGCACCTTCCGCGACACCTTGCTCGACGGTGCCCGGCTGGCCGCCGAGCTCGGCGATGCCGAGCTGCTCTCACGGGCCGCGCTGGCCAACAACCGGGGCTTCTTCAGCTCCACCGGCGAGGTCGACACCGAGCGGGTCCGCTGCCTCGAGGAGGCCCTCGCGGCCTACGATCCGGCCCCGAGCCCGACCCGCGCGCGGCTGCTCGCCCAGCTCGGCGTGGAGCTGATCTTCGGTGGCGACTGGGAGCTGCGCTGCCGCTATAGCGACGAGGCCGTGGCGATGGCCCGGAGCATCGCGGATCCGGGCACGCTGGCGGTCGTGCTGATGCAGCGAGTGGCGACGATCTGGCACGCCGGCACCTTGCAGGACCGGATCGAGTGTGCCGCCGAGGCGGCCGGGATCGCCCGTGAGCTCGACGATCCGCTGCTGACCTACTATGCCGCCGCCTACGCTGCGCTGGCCGCCCTCGAGGACGGCGACATCGCCGCTGCCGACGTGGCGCTCGAGCGCCAGAACCGCCTCGCCACCACTCTGCGCCAGCCGATCCTGCACTGGTATGACCTCGTCACGCGCGCCAAGCGCGAGCTGATGGCCGGTTCCGTCGCCGAGGCCGACCGGCTTGCGACCAAGGGCTTCGAGGCCGGTCAGGAGGCCGGGCAGCCCGATGCCTTCCTGCTCTTCGCGGCGCAGCTGATGGTGATCCGAATGCACCAGGGCCGGCTCGGGGAACTGGCCGACGCGCTCGCCGCGGCGCCGCGGCGCACGGGCCGCAGCCGCACCGTGCCGCTGCTCACCCAGGCCTACCTGACCACGATCTACTGCGAGCTGGGGCGCCTCGAGGAGGCCCGGATCCCGTATGAGCGGCTGATGGCCCGCGACCTCGCGGACGTGTCCTACGACTTCTCGTGGCTCCCGGTGATCGCGCTGGCCGCGGCCGCCTGCGCGACGCTCGAGGACACCGACCGCGCCGGGCGGCTGATCGACCTGCTCGAGCCCTATCGCGACGGTTTCGTCGACATGGGCTCGTCCTGGCTCGGGCCGGTGTCCCGCTACCTCGGGCTGCTGTACGGCAGCCTAGGCCGAACCAGCGAGGCCGAAGAGTGCTTTCGCAGCGCGATCGCGTCTCAGCGCGCGCTGGCCGCCCGCCCGTGGCTGGCGCAGACGCAGCTCGACTACGCCCGCATGCTCAGAGCCCGGGGGCGGCCCGAGGACCTCGTCCTCGCCTCGGAGCTCTCTGGTGAAGCGCTTGAACTCGGTCGCGTCCTCGGACTCGACTCGATCCTCCGTCACGCGGATGTCGGGGCCTGAGCCGAGCCGCGGGTCCGGAAGCGCCTCGATCAGCTGCCGCCGGGTGTCCGGGATCGCGTCGCACAAGCGGGCGATTCCCACCGCGCTGAACCCCAGCAGCCGCACGTGTGAGCACGCCACCACCGTGAACGGGCTCCACCGGTCGGCCACGGGGTCGATCGCGCCGAAGCAGTCGCCGACCACGAGCGGCCGCAGCCGCCGCCCATCGCGCCACAGCTCCACCCGCCCCTCGGCGATCACGAAGAACGTCTCGGTCAGCTCGCCCTCGCGCACGATCTGCGCCTTCTCGGGCACATCGACCTCAACCATCGTGCCCGCCAGCGCCCGCACGTCCCGCGGGTTCAGCGGGGTGAACACCCGCATCGCGTCGGCATGCGTCCCGAACCCCACGTGCCCGCCGGCCCGATCGTCAGCACGATGCAGCCCGCGGCCGATCCCGAGGGCCCCCGGGCCCCGGAACCGACCGCGCGTGGCTGCAGTGACTACGCCCCCTACAACGTCCGTGCTCGCTTCAGCACCGGTCCCGTCTTCCCTGATGCTTGTGCTGTCTAGCCCCACGCCGGGCAGTCTGCGCCCCGCCCGTTGCTGCCCCGTTACGCCAGCGTTGCACCAGGGTGGCGGGGGCGGTAACGGCCGGAGTTGCGCTCGCGCGGCTGTCGTTGGTTCGGGGGCGGAGGGATGTGGCGACTTTCTGGGAAGGGGGTTGGGGCGTCCTCGGTGGGCGCCGGCAGCGTCTCGTCCACACGCGGCCGCCCGGCGCCCGCGGCTGGCGCCCGGCGTCGGCGCCGGCGGCCCGCGCCCGCGGCCGGCGCCCGCGGCCGGCGCCGCAACCAAGATGCACCGGATTACGGTGATGCTTATCTCGACAAATTGCCCGCTACGAAGTGACTTTGGCCATCTAAGCGTCTCGGAGGCGCTTAGATGGCCGAGGAGCGGATCCGGCAGCCAGGTTTGCCGACATAAGCACCATCAGAATCCGGTGCATCAAACCCCGGCCCACACCGGTCACCCGGCCACCCCGCCGGCGCCAGACCACGCACCCGCTCCCCGGCAAGCCGTTTACCCACACCCCGCCACCCGTGCCACCGACAGTCCAGCCCGCCACCCCCACCCCACACCATCGACAGCCCGACC